>JAKPAB010000125.1 GCA_029779695.1 Bacillota bacterium
GAGCTAACCCCAAAACCAGCAAATATTGAAGTAGTAAGAAAACCAATCTCAGTAGGAGTAATACCAAATTCTCTTTACAGTAAAGGAGATAGGGAGGGAACAATAGTCATAAAAAAAGCTAAAAGGAGCTGGGGAATAGCGAGAAATAAGAGTTTAGCTATTCTTTGTCTTAACATGGCAATTTCTAAAGCTCACTATAACGATATTTCTTAGTAATATTCAAATAGAACTGAAATTTATCGACAGTAATATCTTCCGGAATTCCTCCATTGTCCATCCAAATGTAAGCGCTATTTCCTCTCATAGAATTGATAGTGCTAATAAAATATCTTTCCATTTCTTCCTTAGACCAGCTAAAGAAAAACTTATGCATTCCCCCTACGAGAACTATTTTTCTTCCATACTCTCTTTTCAAGAGTCTCAAATCCATCCCCTCATAAGGATCCAGAGGGTTGATCATGTCTATTCCAGCTTCTACGATTTTGGGAAAAATTTTCATTATGTTTCCATGACTATGCATATGGAGAAAAGCATTGTAGGAATGGCATAAATCAGCTAACTTCTTATGCCAAGGCCAGAATATTTCCTCATAAAGCTTGGGGTTAAAGAGCAAACCTTGGCCACTTCCTAAATCTTCACAAAAAGTAATACAATCAACTCCACATTTTAAAAGATTTTCGGCTACCTCAAGATTAAAATTACCAATCAAGTTGGCTAAAGTAAGGTGGACCCCATTATCAAGACAGAAAACAGGCTTCTTTAAGGTATATTATTTCCTCCTGTTTGTTTATAGTTTTACTTAAGTAAACTTCCTGGGGTGTTCTATATCCCAGGGATTGGTGAAGCCTCTCACCGTTATAGAATCGGAAATAATTATCTAAACTCTCTCTGGCTTCTCTCACTGTATCATAGCTGTGGATATACACCTCCTCATATTTTACTGTTCTCCATAGTCTTTCTATGAAGATATTATCAAATACCCGACCTCTGCCATCTCTACTTATTTGAATTCCTACTTTCTCCAGCTTCTCAGTAAACTCGCTACTCGTAAACTGAGAGCCTTGGTCGCTGTTGAAAATCTCTGGCTGGGAAATAAGTAATGCCTTATCTAATGCTCGAAGACAGAAATCTGCATCTAGGGTATTAGCTAGCTCCCAGGATAATACATACCGACTATACCAATCTATTATGGCTACTAGATACAGAAACCCTTTATTCATTCTGATATAGGTTATATCCGCACTCCAGACTTGATCTGGTTCTATAATGGCTACATCCTTTAATAGGTAAGGATATTTCTTATCTTCTGGAGATGATATACTTAATCTCTTTTTAGGATATAGGGCCTCTATTCCCATAAGCTTCATAAGTCTCTGTATTCGTTTGCGGTTTACTTCATAGCCTTGTCTTATGAGGTAAGCAGTCATTCTTCTGGTGCCATAAAAAGGAGCCCTGGAATATTCCTCGTCTATCAAGCTCATAAGCAGCAGATTATATTCACTCTCTTTTCTTGCCTCGTAATAAT
>JAKPAB010000128.1 GCA_029779695.1 Bacillota bacterium
GCTAAAACCGTAAAAATCTTATTGGCAACATTGCTATTCTCAGTCTTGTTTTTTCTGCTTTTTTCACCTGAATTGTAAATTTCATCATTCCATGGTTCTTGTGACATCTGCTTTGTTTCTCCTTGTATTTTTTCCTATTCTTGTTTAAAATGGCAATATGAAGATTCAACTAATCCCCGAAAAATGTATCGCCTGCGGTCTTTGTCAGACCTATTCTACTATTTTTGATTACGACGATGACGGCATCGTCATCTTTGCTGATCACTCGAAATTAGAAGGTCAATTTCCAGATGACCCCAACATCCTATTGGCAGCCAAATCTTGTCCGACCAAGGCCATTCTAGCGGACTGACTTGGCCTCATCTGAATAGTATTCCTCAAAATAATCCTGGGCAATCATATGATCCTTCAGCTCAATCTCTCCTTGGAAATGAGGGTTTCGGACCAAATCATTGATAAAATATTTCTTAGGCCACTTACGCATGTAAAAAATCTTTCCATTGGGGAAAGCAACCGAAAAAATTTTGATAAAGAGGATCGTCACCTCAATCTTAGAGATACTTTTTATCTGTATTTTACGGCTGGCAAGTGGATTGGCTGAGGCAATATAGAGCTGATTTTCATCGATCCGAAAATAACGATGGAAACCAATACCGATCAATAGGATGAACAGAAAGAACATGACAAAAATAGCTGTCGAAATCTGAGCTCTTTCATATAAAAGGGCTAAGCCAATAAACATAGGTGTCAACGATAGAGACCAATAAATAATGGCCCAGGACAGTTCTGGCTGCCAGTGGTATCTGATCTTTCCAAAAATTTTTATCATGAGTGCCTCCTGTTCTATTCTATCACAAAAACCATTAAATGGATATGGAAAAATTGGATGCCCAGAAGATTTTTTAGACTCCCTTTTTATTTGATTATTCTACACGACATGACCTCACAAAAAGCACCCCACTGGTTAACGCTCACGTCTAACTTTTGGGGTGCTTTTGCAGACATCTTTATTGACTCTTTTCCTTGATGATATAAATGGGACGTTTCTTAGTCTCTAGAAAGATTTTCGCCAAGTATTTGCCAATAATTCCCAAGGCCAATAGCTGTAGGCCTCCGATAAAGAGAATAATTGTCACCAAACTGGCCCAACCCGAGATACTCCCACCAAATGTTATTTTTCGGATAACGACAAATAAGATACCGAAAAGCGAGAGGAAAAATGAGCATATTCCAGCCCAGGTCGCTAGATTCAGAGGGGCTTCTGAAAAATTGACAAATCCGTCAATCGAATACCGAACTAGGCTCCAGAAGGTCCAGGTTGTCCGTCCTGCAATTCGCTGTCGATTTTCATAGGGAAGATAGGTTACATTGAAACCGACCCAGGAAAAAATACCTTTTGAAAAACGATTGACCTCATTAAGCCTTAAGATATTCGCAACAACCTGTCTTGTCATCAGTCGAAAATCTCGTGTTCCATCCAACAACTCAGTATCTGAAACGGAATTGATCATTTTATAGAACAATTTCGAAAAGATGGAACGCAGGGCCGGCTCACCCTTGCGGTCAGACCGCCTTGTTCCAACGACATCATAGCCTTCCTTGATTTTCTGGTACATGTCTAAGAGCATTTCTGGCGGATCCTGTAAGTCCACATCCATCACTGTTACAAAATCCCCATCTGCTGCTTCTAATCCTGCCAAAAGGGCCGCTTCTTTACCAAAGTTTCTTGAAAAGGACAGGTAATGGACATTGTCAAATTCCTTTGAGACCTGTCTTAGAACTTCTAAGGTCTTATCCGTTGAGCCATCATTGACAAAAATATAGTCAAAGATCACTCCCTGCTTCATCTTGCTTTCTACTAATTGACTTTCTGTTAAAAACAAACGAATAGTCTCTTCTTCATTGTAGCATGGTACTACAACCGAAAGTTTTTCCAATGCCATCCTCCCTTCTTCAAAAAATGCGAATTGTCCTATACAGGATTCCTCTAATGGCCAAAAATGATGATGCTGTTTTTTATCTTAGGGAATAAAATATTGTGAGAGAGTATTAGAATCTACAACATTATTGTATTCAACCTTGTGATAATCACTCAGTATATCTAGTAATTTTTGTGGCTGTGTGATGTACTTATCATCCTGCCAGTAGCCCCAAGTTGTCATAATAGGTACTTCCTTTCTTGTCGCATTCAAGAATTGGTAGTAGGACGAAATCGGCAGCGGATGCTCTGATTGTGACAGAATTTCCATTAAATAAGGTACCATATAATTTGGACTCATGACAGTATTTTCTGCTTTTGGAAGCGTAAAATTACTCCAAATCAGGAAAGGTGTTTTATATTTGGCACTTGGATCTGTCGTGTCCATGTATGAATCATAAAAAGCATCTGAGAGTGATGGCTGATGGTCACCATACATGAGGACAATAGTTGGTTCCTTATAGTTTTTCAAGAAGGTAATCAACTGTTCGAAAGCCTGATCCGTTTTACGGATTGATGTAAAATACTCATTCTCAGCAGCAAAGGTTTTTCCTTCTTGGCTAGCCACTTGAACATCTGTAGGATAGCCAGGATCGATGTAGCCTCCGTGTCCCTGCATGGTCACGACAAAGTTAAAGAGGGGCTTCCCTTCTTCCTTGTTCTGATAGAGGTTCATAATCCCTTGGAAGAGAGACTTGTCCGATACAAAGTTTCGCTCATATTGAAGATCAAACAAGGTAAAAATCGTTGGTTCAGAATCTGAGAAATAGGATTTGTCAAAACCGAAATAGTTGTATACGTTTTTCCTATTGTAGTTGTTAGCTGGTTGAGGGTGCATGGCAATACTTGAATACCCAAGAGTATCTAGATAGTTGACCAAACTATTCCTTTCTGAGCGTATCAGCTGTTGATAAGGAAAGACACTTGAGGATAAGAGAGCCAGAGAGTTACTCGTCAGAATCTCATATTCTGTATTTGCTGTTCCACCTCCGAAGGAAGATACAACGATTTCTCCCTTCACTGTATTTTCATCTAAGGAATGTTGGAAACTTAAGGGGTCCTGTGTCAGGTTTAAATTTGGTAGTTGAGAGAAATCAGCCTGCGATTCATTTTGAATCACAATAATATTTGGAAGCTGACTTGAAGCCACTTCTTCTTGCGCTGGATAAGCACTGAGAATTTCCTCAACTTTTTCAGAACTATAGCCGTTTGGCTTCACAATTTTAGAATCTTCGTAATAGCTAATAAAGGAGAGCGGAAAACCATTTTTAGAATAAGTGGAATCGATTCTCCAATAACTGAGCTTAATCTGAGCTGTCTCATAAATACTCTTACTGATCATTGGTATTGAAAAGATAGATACAGCAACTCCTACAATACTAATAAGAATCCGTTTCTTCCAATCAGTTTTCTTATATTTCATGGGAAGGAAGGTCGCAAAACTGAGGAAGATACAGCCTAAAATCACAGACTGAAAAATTCTTTGTGTGAATTCAAAATCAACCTTGTTTGCAACGTTGAGCCCATCCTGAATTTGGAATAGATTATAGTACATCAATGGTGCATCACGCACATCAATCATAATCTTATTGAGAATCCCAATGACAAGCCCGATAGCAATGATCAATACGATACTAAATTTCAATGAGGTTGAAATCCAAAAAATCAGTAAAAAGAGGATATACATCACCATCAAATTATAGATGTGGGATGTTGGGTTGAGATTTCCAATTCTTGAATAGGAATTTTGAAGTAGAAAATAGGAAAATAATGGACTGATGAGACCAAGAAGATAAATCAGATGATAAAGTATTCTATCATACAATCCTTTGGAGAACTTCCCTAGCCTATCTTTGAACGGTAGAGAATCGCTTGCCTCACTTGAATCATCTGCTTCAATCTTTTCTCTGTCATTCTTACTGATGAAATACCTAAGAGTAATAACCGATATCTGGGTGAAGAAGATTGCCAAGATTACGGGAACGAATATTTTATAGCGAGGGTAAAAACTCAAACTAAAGATATTGATATAGTTCTCTGATAAAAACTGTGAGGTTAAATACAATAAGAGGGATGTCCCCAAACTGGTCAAGGCCAGCTTAATAAGGTCCTTTTTGCCAAATTCTTTATAAATATGAAAATAGCTAAAGAAGATACTCACCAGGGCAAAGCAAATAAGCATCAGATACCAGAGAACATTCCCCCAGGAAAGTCCAAAATATCTTGGAGTCGTGAGTGTAACAAATTTCGTTTCTGCTTCACTGGAGTATGCATTTATCTTTGAAACCAGATGGTCCCCTATATAAACGCTAAATTTTCCCCGATGGATATTTTCTGAATAGTAAAAGGATACAGTTTTTATTGGTTCACTAACTTTAATAACCAATTCTTCTTGGTTCTGACCACCTGTATTGTAATAAGGCTCAACAATGTCTAGGGCAGAATAGTCCCATTCATTTTTGACGACATCGTCTTCTTTTATGCTGATACCATTGACTGTAATATCATGAATTTTTTGAGTATAAGCGCTTGATTTTTCTGCCTTGTCATATTCTGCTTGGATTCTTAGCGTACCATCATTATTTCCTACTTTTAATTCTTCTCTTATTGAAAAACCAAAAGTGATAAGTAAACCGATTAATACGATAAAAATAAGGTGATTAGAATATTTTTTAAAATGTTCCAATGTTTCCAACTTTCTTGAGTGTATCACTCAGTGTTTTTTATTCTGTTTGACTGTATTGCTCGCTGAACAAAAGCCAGTATCTGCTCCCAGCCCAAGCTCGATAGGAGAATGATTGCTGGCAAGAACTGAATTAGATAGCGGGTCCGCCCTCCCTCAAAAATCATCAGGAAGAGGAAACCACCAAATAAGGTAATCTGAAGCCAGAGGGCTACATGATAGGGACTGGATTTAAAAGTGAAAGAATAAACTAGGATTCCAATAACGGCCACTATCCAAATCATTTGGAACAGGATGCCTTGAATTTTGAAATTTTTACCAGTAGCATAGACGATGGAACGAACTTTCTGTGCAAAGCCGGTATTGATGATTCCTTGAATCCAAGGCATCTGAAGCCTAGTTTCTTCAGATAGGACCCTCTCCTGATTCCAGCCAAACATGCCTTCGCCCGTAATCCAATAATATTTGTAGTATAAGTGTCCGATAAAGCTACTTGGAGTATAGTTATCCAGACGCTTTTGAATATCTTTCTTGACCAGATCGTTGAGGTCATCACTTGTCGCTGCGACTATTTCTTGAGGAATCTCATGGTGGTAGTTACCACCATAAGTCAAGCCTAGATCGACATAATAGAGTAGGCTACGACTGTAATTATCTTTATACAGTACAAAATCCTGTTTTTCAAGCAAAATGCTTAGACTCTTATTACTGATATAGAACATCGAAAAGGCAATAAGGCTCACCATTGCAATCTTCTTTATAGAAAAGACAGAGCTCCTCTTTACCGAGATTAAAACTGCGAACAAGGCAATGATATAAATAACCGTCGGCGGTCTCAGGTTGTAGCAGACTCCGATAATCAAACCTAGACCTAAACTGGCCATGTAGAAGGCCTTCATTTTCTTCCAATTTTTCACCAAAAAAGACAAGACTACAAATAGAAGAACTATGAAGAATAAAGTAATTAGGTCCGTATAGGTATAGATAAATTGGGGTTGCAGAGCAAACAAACAGATGTAGAGCACAAAGTAGATATTGGCTATTTTCTCTTTAAAATACTCTTTTACCAGTTGATAGGAAAGCATCAAGGAGCTGTTGACAAAGACAATGTTGAGCAAGGACAGGTTAAAAACCAAATTTTCAGGAGAGATCTTATAAATGATTTTCAAATAGATTAAAAACAAAAAGTTATTTGGATAATTTGAAATGTAGATGCTCTCTTTAGCGAAATATGGATCTGTTGTCAGCTGATAGAGGATTGTGGTATCCGATCGCGCTAGCCCCCCACTTGTAAGGAGGATGAAGAGCTGAACAACTGTTAACAGGACTAGGGTCCATGCTTTATGATCAATAATCAAACTATATAGCTTCTTTAACCCCGAAAAGACGGCTCTATAATTTCTGTAGTGGGTAAATCCACCATGGAAATTATGGAGCCTTTTTGAGTATATACAAAAAGTCCCATATGACCTATAATGAAAAGCGACGAAACTCACATTAGAAAGGGTTCATATGGAACAACTAAATCTTATCACAAATTTTCTCAGAATTAAAGACAAAAATATCACTATCACTGATGAATATGAT
>JAKPAB010000162.1 GCA_029779695.1 Bacillota bacterium
CTTATGGGAATCAAGGCAAGAAGTCATGGTTATTTAATAGGGGCCACCTGATAGGATATCAGTTTAGTGGCCTTACAGATGAGGGGAAAAATCTGGTTCCGTTGACTGCTTGGACCAATAGCGGTCATTATAAGGGGACGAATTCCAATAACAGTGAAGGAATGCTCTACTATGAGAAACGTCTGGACAGTTGGCTGGCGATTCATCCCAATTTTTGGTTAGACTATCAAGTAAAACCGATTTATACTGGAAATGAATTGATGCCGCGTCAAGTAGTTCTTCAGTATGTTGGACTTGATGAGTCAGGGAATCTGGTCAATATTCAACTCGGCGGTTCAAAAGAATCTGTAGATAGCAACGGAATTACTACGGTCGTTTTAGAGAATTACTCTAAAAATGCTACAATTGATTACATGAAAGGAACTGCAACACTGTCCCTGGTTCCAACTGAGGAGAGTAGTCAGTCATCCTATTCTAGCTCAGCGGTTGAATCGCAACCAAGTGAGAGTGTAGAAGCATCACAACCAGCCACTCAGCTGGCAACTGTTGTGTATATTGCAAGGAACGGAAGTGCAGATGTCTATTGGTATTCAAAAGAAAATATGCCATCCAATACAAATTTGTCAAAAGTTATTGAGATGTCAGAAGAGGAAGCACTCAGTCTAGGAAAACGTCATACGACGAAAGAATAGTTAAACTTTTGTACTGGATAGAATTTGTAAAAAGAACTAAAGATATATAAAAAACGCATAAAATTGATGTGATTGAAACATGATTTTATGCGTTTTATGATGTTGAGTGTTTTGTAGTCTTATATTCAATGAAAATCAAAATCAGAATAGGCGACGTAGATGTAAATAGAACCGAAGTACATCAAATCAAGTCAAAAGCGTTTGATTTTGGTTTTCGAAGACTATTATTGATTCTCAAAGAGTAAGAAGATATTTATTCGAGTCGTTCCTTACTATTCCTTGACCTACAGTTCCGTTTTAAATATACTGATCATCTAGTAGAAAGAAATTTGGAAGGTTATTTGTGAGAGTGTGATTCACTCGCAAGTATCGCTGTGAATGCTATTTTTCCAAGTTTATAGGAAGGGTTGTCGATGTAATAATTTTTAAGAAATATATATTTTTCTTAATCATGCTTGCCAATCCGTAAATGATACAATAGAATAGAGATAAATCAGTGTGGAGGAACAAATTTGTGATTGAAAAACGTTTTGGCAACAATAATGAGCTGAGCTGGATTATTATCCATTCAGAAAGAGAAATGATAGACAAACAATTAGTCGAAGACTATGGATTAGATAAAGAATTGGTCTCATATGCATTAGACAAA
>JAKPAB010000169.1 GCA_029779695.1 Bacillota bacterium
AAAATCGACCACAAGAAACTCATCATTTGGGACGGTAATTTTGTCCGGAATACATTATTTAGATTATAGAACAGAGGCAAAACCAATGAAGTGCCCATACTGTGGAAATCCAGATACCAGTGTTATTGATTCCAGACCGTCTGAGGACAATGCATCTACGAGACGAAGACGTTCTTGCGATAAATGTGGTAAGCGTTTTACGACATATGAAAAAGTAGAGACCATTCCTCTTATTGTTATCAAAAAGGACAATAACAGAGAACAGTACGACAGATCCAAGATCGAAAAGGGAGTGCTACTGGCGTGCCATAAGAGACCCGTTTCGGCTGATCAGATCAGAAAACTGGTCGATGATGTTGAAAAGGAAGTATTCAATAGAGAAGAGAGAGAGATTTCTAGTTCACTCATAGGCGAGTCAGTTATGAAGAAGCTCAAGACTCTCGATTCTGTTGCATATGTTAGATTTGCATCCGTATACAAGGAGTTTACGGACGTGGAGAAATTCGTTAGCGAGTTAAAAAACCTGTAATTTTCACGGAATTGATTTTTGAATTTATTAAAAATCGAAATATTTTAGCGATAAGGGTTATGCTTTTTTTAATCACTTCCGATAAATAAAGTGTAGGGAAACATAAATCGTCTAAGATAAGAAATAGAATTTCATGATTCTACGGAGAGAATAAATGAACGTATCAGGTATCAGACCTATATCAGGTTTTTATAAAGTTCATAGCACATCCCAGGTTAGCAATTCTGAAGCTATTTCAGACCTTGCTACTCAGGCTGCTGAGGCTGATACCAATACATCTGTTGATAATTCAGAGTCACGTTCCAAGCAGAAGTTTAAGGCTTATGATTTTGCACAGCAGTACGATTCGAGGCAGACATACAACATGAAGGGCAACGACAGCGACCTCCGTACTCTGGATGTTGAAAAGGCTATTTCAGACATGCATAAGGATTCAGCACTTCAGCAGTACCAGTACTTCGTAGGTAATTCAGTAGCATCGGAAGGTGCTAAAAATAATGATAATAAGAATTCAGATAGTGCTCAGAGACAGATAGAGAACTTCGAATTTTAAATATCATTTTAAATAAAATATCAAATTGAATTTAATAAATCAGTTAATTTAAAATCACAAAACTATTCGATGGAATATGATCGGATAGTTTTTTTGTGTAACATGATGTCAGTTTGCAATATGACCTTTTTAACTTTGGGATTCTCTGCTATAATATCAACGCATTTAGTGACAGGAGGCTTTATGGGTGGATTATATCCAAATGATTATATAGACAGTGTCTATGACGTTAACTTTAAAAAATTATACGAAGAAGGCTATCGCCTATTGCTTTTTGATGTAGATAATACGCTAGTTTCTCATGGCGCTCCGGCGGATGAGAGAGCGATACAGCTGTTTCAGGAACTGAGAGAAATAGGGTTTCAGACATGGTTCTTATCGAATAATAAGGAACCAAGGGTTAAAAGCTTCTGCGAAGCTGTAAATGGGACTTCATATATATTTAAGTGTGGCAAGCCTGATCCGGAAGCTTATCTCGATGCGGTCAAGAGAAGCGGATACAAAAAAAGCCAGGCGTTTTTCTTTGGAGATCAGATTTTTACAGATATGTGGGGAGCTAACAAGAGCGGTATCAGAAATTGTATGGTGAAACCGGTTTTGAAATGGAAAGAAGAACCTCAGATAGTATTAAAGAGATTATTAGAAGCGATAATACTTGTTTTTTACAAAATACATACCTCGGGAAACAGGCATATAAACCTGGTTCCATTAAAAAGTAACCGGAAATAAATATTTTTTAGAAAGGTTTTATCTTTGGATAGGAGATAAATAAGGGTATTGACATGAGAGTAGGAATTGGAAATGATCATGCAGCTGTTGAGATGAAAAACGAGATCATGGCATATCTTCAGGAGAAGGGCTATGAGGTTGTTAACTTTGGAACGGATACAAACGAAAGCGTTGATTATCCCATCTATGGTGAAAAAGTTGCAGTGGCTGTAAAAAATAAAGAAGTTGACCTGGGAGTGATCATCTGTGGTACTGGGATCGGTATCTCACTTGCTGCCAACAAGGTTCCTGATATTAGAGCTGCCGTTGTTTCTGAACCTGTATCAGCCAGACTCGCAAGAGAGCATAACAACGCCAATATCATTGCTTTTGGAGCCAGAATCGTAGGAATGGAAGAGGCCAAGGCTATCTGTGATGCATTCTTGGGAGCAGAATTTCTCGGAGACAGACATCAAAGAAGAGTAGATATGATTTCAGAAATTGACAAACGCAACCATACATTATAAAATGGTGGTTGTGCTAAATACGGCATGATTATTATTTCGCGCTTAAAAGTGGTGTGACTAGCGGTGTTTACACGACTTGCGACCGAATTTGGTAAATAAGAAAATTTTATTTTTTAGGAGGAACTATTATGATTTCAGCCGGAGAATTTAGAAACGGTGTTACTATCGAATGGGACGGACACATATATCAGATCGTTGAATTCCAGCATGTTAAGCCCGGAAAGGGAGCAGCTTTTGTACGTACCAAGCTTAGAGATATCGTTAACGGTGGTGTTACAGAGACTACATTCCGTCCGACAGAAAAGTTTGAGAACGCACACATTGATAGAAAAGATTATCAGTACCTGTATCAGGAAGGTGATATGTATTATTTCATGGACAATGAAACATACGATCAGATGTCACTCCCTGCAGATGCAATAGGTGATTCACTTAAGTTTGTAAAAGAGAATGAAACAGTTAAGCTTGATTCTCATAATGGTAATGTATTCGCAGTTGAGCCTCCTCTTTTTGTAGAGCTTGAGATCACTGAGACAGAACCTGGATTCAAGGGTAATACTGCAACAGGTGCTTCTAAGCCGGCTACAGTTGAGACAGGAGCTGAGGTTTACGTACCTCTTTTCGTTGTTACAGGCGACAGGATCAAGATCGACACAAGAACAGGTGAATATCTGTCTCGTGCATAATTGATTAAATTATGAGTTATGATATTTAATATACTTGCGAGAGGCTTCGGCCTCTCGCTTTTTTGTGCAACAGGTTTTAATAATATAAATATGCAAAAATACAGAGCATGGCTCGCTGCAAATCATTTCTTGCTTATTGTCTGACAAAATATTAAAATTGTATTAAATCTAGTATAAAATTATAGACACGATATTATTGGGAAGGCAAAAAATGAGTAAAAAATTTTTTTTTCGTAAGAGTCCGGAATTGGCTGCATCACTGACAATTCAGAACATGTATATCATCCGGATAATTGCGATTGTTACAGCAATAATACAGGTGTTTTCCCTAGCTTGGAGTTATATTTATTTTGAGATAATGAAAAAGAAACCGGGATTTGATGCCAGACCTGATCAGCTCGCTTATATCATAATGATGATGGTTTCACTTTTTACTTTCTTTATGATAACGAAATACAAGAAGAATATAAAAAATTATATAAATTTTATTGGCGCTATAATATTTATTTATTTAGAATCATTGGTTGTATATGGTATTTTTATTTCAGTCAGAGATGTCGTAAATGGTGGGAATACCTATGTCTTTATAACTGCAATAATTGTGGTATTTGATATTGCGATCATGAATCCTTTTTTATCTATATTTACATCAATTGCTAGTTATGTGGTATTGATAATGTGCATTGGAACAACAGGTAAGATGTATACATTTGACTGTGTCAATATGCTTTATCTACTTATATACCTGAATATCATCAGTGTGATCAGATATTATGCAATGTGTAGATTGCTGGTGGTGCAGTCGGAACTTGATAATACGAATAAGATTCTTGAAAATATTTCTTTTTTTGATGAACTCAGTCATACAAAAAATAGAAATGCTCTTAGGCAGGATTGGCAGGATTTTTACGGTAGGACAATCTGCGTAGCAATGATAGATATCGATGGATTTAAAAAATTTAATGATGAGTTCGGGCACACTATTGGTGATTGTGTTATAGAAAGTATAGGACATGCATTGGTGCAATATTTCGGAAAAGATGTTGTCTATAGGATCGGCGGTGATGAATTTCTGATAGTAACTGATATATCAGAGGAAGATTTTAACGTAAGGCTGATAAATGCCAAGATGGCAATAAATGACATTAAGAGTTCTGAAACACGATTAAATGTTACAATAAGTGCTGGATGCTATCATGGGAAATGCCGAAATGATGAGGATATGAGAAACATGATGAATAAAGCAGATGAGCTTCTGTATATTGTTAAAAAGAATGGCAAAAATGGTCTAAAGACCCAGACGGAGGATGATTGACATGCCTAAGAGAAATACTACTAAAACTTCTTACAAAGAGGCAAAAAATCTGGAGGTACTTTTAGACGACTTGGAGGTTCTGAAAAAAGAAAATCCCAGTATTAAACACTTACTTTCCAACGCTGGAGTTGGAATATTTGGAAAAACAAAATGGGATAAGGTAAAAGATGAAGATAAAAGAACGGAATATATAGGTAAATTCAAAGTTTTTTTTCCTGCGAAGTCCAGGGAATTTATTAATGCAACATTATTTGCGTTCTCGTTTTTAATAGACGAATCGGATGATGTATCTATGTCAGATAAAATCAATCTCAATACGATGATATCAGACTGTAAGAAATTGATGGCAGACGAAAATTATTTTTCAAATATAAGCAAATGGTCCAGAGCTGTTGCTGAGAGATTATATGGAATAGATCTTGACCTGATAATCAAGGATGATGCTAAGGTTAACCTATACAAGAAGATTATGGAAATCGCCTGTGCATCCGGAGATGAGCTGGCAATGTATGTCAGGGGATATGCTGCATATGGTGGCAACGAGATATATCCCTGTGACTGGAAAATGTCTGAAAAGTACCTTCTGGCGTTGTTAGAAGGGGTGGAAACATCTGATGAAGAAAAGGGATTTATATCTAATAGTTTAGGTTATATATATTATTATGGACGAAATAATAGTGGAGTCCCAGATTTTGACAAGGCCCTTAGATATTACACTATAGGTGCCGGATGTGGTGTGACGGAATCAGTATATAAGCTTGGGGATATGAGCCTGAATGGATTGGGAATACCTAAAAATATCTATGGGGCATTTATTCAATATTCAAGAGTCTTTAACGATTCTAGAATTGCATTCCTAAATGGAGACATGAACTGCAAACTGGCAGATGCATCTCTTAGAATGGGTGGCTTGTGTGAAAACGGGTTGTATTTAAAAAAAGATTATGATATGGCATATTACTTTTATTCGATTGCAGATTATGCCATTAAAAATAGAATGAAAGTTATGGACTTTTACGGTGATGAAACTGTAAAGAGTAATATTGACAGGTCCATGGAGAGGATCCGAACTAAGATAAACGACGATGATCCGGATATGAAGGTGTCTCGCGCTCCTTTTCCTGAGCATATTGTTATGCTGTTAGAAGGTGGCGAGACAATAGAGGTTCAGTGGGAAGATCTGAAGGACAGTGTAAAGCTTACGGCTCACCGTATAAGTGGACCTGATCAGCAGAAGCCGCCTATGCTACTGATAGTTCATGCCAATGCTCATTATTGCAAGATGGTGGATACCGTTGTAGAGTACGCCTCCAGTATCAGAGCCTTTAGAATAAAGGGAAATCTAAAGTCCTTTAGAGCGAACACTATTAACATCAATAAAAATACAGGGAAGTTTGATTTTTATTATAATGGTGAACTGACTGCCTGTATAGATGCCGGGAGTTTCATTTATAGGATGAGAGAATAGATATATGATCAAAGATTAAAAGCAAAAATGCCTGTTCATCGATATTATCCGGTGACAGGCATTTTTGTACTAACTAAACTGATATGAACATAACCTATAAAATCAATTCAATAAAGGATCTATTCAATAGAAGTTACGGTGTAATCTTTGGACTCTACAGCTGACTTCAGTACATCATCAGACACATCTGTGGTGAGTGTTACCACAGCAGTTCCTGCTTCATGACTTACTTCGGCAGATTCTACTCCTTCAATTGCTGTGAGAGCACCTTTTACACTAGCCTCACAATGATTGCACATCATTCCCTGGATATTGATTGTTTTTGTCATTTTTGTTACCTCCTGTTTTGTATATTTACTTAGATCTATCTTACACATGTTGGAACATGTAATAGTGGATGGAATAGGGGACATATTACTTCCGCTGGTATCTTTTCTGGTAGTAATACTAGTGTTTGTATTTTCCTTATATGAAGGAGAATTGCCATTATTATTTTTACCATAAACTTTAAATAGATTCAGCCTGAGAGCATTTAAGCAAACAGTTACGGAAGAGAGACTCATAGCAAGAGCTCCCACCACCGGCTTCATCTCAAAGCTCCATCCGAATATTACCTGATACAGACCAATGGCTAGAGGAATACAGATTATATTATAGAAAAATGCCCAGAATAGGTTCTCATGAATATTCTTAATCGTCTCTCTGCTTAATCTGATAGCACCGGGAACATCTCTTAAACGGCTCTTAACCAGTACTACATCAGCAGCATCAATAGCTATATCGGTACCTGCACCTATAGCGATTCCTACATCAGCCCTTACCAGTGCTGGAGCATCATTTATGCCATCTCCGACCATGGCTACCCGTCCTTGTTTTTGCAGGTCTCTAATAATAGATTCTTTATCACCGGGGAGAACGTCAGATATAACAGCATCGACTCTTACTTTGGAAGCTACATAATCTGCGGTACGCTTATTATCGCCTGTTAGCATAACGACCTTGATCCCGAGATGATGTAGCTCTTTTATTGCATCATGACTATCATCTCTTATGGTATCAGATACTGCAATGATACCTATTAATCTATCGCCTTCGGCAAAAAAGAGTGGTGTTTTGCCTTGAGAGGAGAGATTGTCGGATAACGCTCTGGCAACATCAGAAACAAAGGCTCGACTCTCGATAAATCTTAGATTGCCACCGCATATGCCGTGGGAAGTATCAGGATTATCAGATACATTGATAGGTACATCTATGTTTCCTGTTAGCCCGTTTCCTGGAAGAACATTAAAATCAGAAATATCTAATGGTGCTATTTTGTTTTCATCTGCATATTTATTGATTGCTTTAGCCAGCGGATGTTCACTTTTCTTTTCAAGAGAATAGGAATATTGAAGTAATTTTTGCTTAGCAATATTGTATTCAGTAGGTTCATTGTCTTCGCTTTGTTTATGATTGCTATTATAAGTATCGAAATATCCTGCAGGAATTATGTCTGTGACCTGTGGAGTGCCATTAGTAACAGTCCCTGTTTTGTCTAAAGCCACGATATTGACTCTGCCTGTATTCTCGAGAGAAGAAGCGGTTTTATATAATATTCCATTTTTGGCAGCGAGACCATTTCCGACCATGATCGCCACTGGAGTTGCCAGCCCGAGAGCGCAGGGACATGCAATGACAAGGACTGAAACAGCCCGTTGAAAGGCAGCTGAAAAATCCATACCTGCAATCATCCAACCAACAAGAGTACAAAGGGATATTATTATTACAATTGGAACAAATATTCCAGAGACTTTGTCTGCTATTCTGGCAAGAGGTGCCTTGGTAGCCGATGCTTCCTCTACCATTTTGATTATCTGTGATAAGGTTGTATCCTCACCGACTCTGGTGGCTCGACATGAGATGTATCCAGATTGATTGATGGTTGCAGAGGACACTTCGTCCCCTGGAACCTTATCTACCGGGATACTTTCTCCAGTGAGGGAAGATTCGTCGATAGCGGTGTTGCCTGATGTTATGATACCATCCACGGGTATATTTTCTCCAGGCTTTACTATAAATACATCTCCGGGGCGAACCTCTTGTATATCTACAACAGTTTCTACTCCATCACGTATGAGTACAGCTGTTTTAGGAGCTAGACTTAAAAGCCCCTTAAGTGCATCGGTGGTCCTGCCTTTTGAATAGGATTCAAGGGTCTTACCAATTGTGATAAGGGTAGGTATCATTGCAGCAGCTTCAAAATACAAATATTTCATGGACATCTGGCTGGCAGTTGAATAGTAACCATTAGACATTGCATCAGACATTACAAGAAGAGAAACCAGACTATATAGAAATGAAGCTCCGGAGCCCATTGCAACTAGGGTATCCATATTTGAACTTCTATGTATGAATCCTCGAACACCATTTATAAAGAAATTTTTATTGATAATTAAAATGGTTAAGGACAAAAGCATTTCTATTATTCCAATGCTAATAGGATTAGCTATCGTTTCGGGAACCGGAAATCCTAGCATCATATGCCCCATCGAGAAGTACATGAGAATAATTAGTACTACTATTGATTTTATCAAGCGCTTAACCATTAATGGGGTTTCGGTATCCTCTAATTTCTGAGGCTTTTTATCTTCGGATTTTGCTGAAAAAGGAATTGCACCATATCCTGCATTCTCCACAGCATTGACTATCAGATCTGAATGAGCGGTACCTTCAACTGCCATGGAATTGGTGAGAAGGCTGACGTTTACAGAGGTGACACCAGGTATCTTTTGAACTGCTTTTTCCACATGGACCTGACAGGCAGAACAGCTCATACCTGTGATTTTATATTGTTCCATATCTAATCCTTTCTATAGTTTAAGCTTTATGTTTAAACATTCTATAGCTGAAATGGATCGACCTTATTATTTATTTCATTAGTTTCTGCATTACTTTGACCAGTTCATCAATAATCTCATCATTGCCACTTTTAACATCTTCGACTACGCAATGTTTTATATGTGAGGCCAATAGCTCCTTGTTAAAACTATTAAGAGCGGATGTAACAGCTGAGACCTGTATCAGTACATCAGGGCAATAAGCATTGTCCTCAACCATGTTCTCCAGACCGCGAACCTGACCCTCGATTTTCTTTAATCTGTTTATAAGGACCTTTTTCTCTTTATCTGAGCGATGCTTTGAGGAATGAACCATTTCTATTTTATTTTCTTGTGTCATATTATCCATATTATTTGTATTGACTCCATATTCAGTTTAGTATGTTGTCATGATAATATACCCCTCGGGGGTATATGTCAATATATGATTTTGAAAGTGATAGTGTTAAAATATTTTCACATCAGGATATAAGGACAGCGAATTTTATGACAATAAGTATAGCCGCGGGAGTATAAATCGGAGAAACCAATGCAAAAACAGATTTTTAATAATAAAGTACTAATAGAAATTATAGATTCCAGAGATTATTCCAGAAAAGAAGTAGAAGAGATATACAGTGGTTTATCTGATTCCAGAAAAGAAAAGGCAGATTCTATCAAGTCAGACAATAACAGGATACTTAGTATATTGGCAGGACATAGAATAGAAGGATTACTTAGAAGTTTTTTGAAATATGATGATGATGAAAAACTGATATTTTCTAGCAATGAATCAGGCAAACCGATTTTAATAAGTAAGTCTGAGGCCCCATCATTCTCTATTTCCCACAGCGGTTATTTCGCTGCAGTTGCAGTTTCTTTAGATAGAAATATCAGTGTTGGGATAGATATAGAAGATTATAGCAATAAAAAGAGGTCTGTTTCCCATATGAGAAAAATCGCAGATAGATTTTTCTCGGAAGATGAAAAAATGCAGTTAGATACATGTCAAAAAATAGGCAGTGGTTCAATAAAAGAAGAACACGATTATCAAATTGATTTTTTGAAAATATGGACTATGAAGGAAGCGGCTATGAAAGCATTGGAACAGCCACTGATCACAACACTCCATAATGAACCATATTCTGAAAGTGATACCAGGCTTTTTCAAAAGGTGGCAGAAGAATATCTGATTTCTGTATACATATCATAAATCAGAATTATGCTCTATGAACCATTCATTTTGCGCTTGATGTGGAATAGTATATTTGAAAAATTTTATAATTGAGCAAAATTCAATTAATACATGAATTTTCTTCTTGACATAAAAATTCATAGTGATAGAATAATCCTAAATTCAAAATGAAAGGACATCAGATGAGAAAACAAGTTTTATCTATTCTGGTAGAGAACACACCGGCTTTACTTAGCCATGTGGCCGGCCTCTTCAGTAGAAGAGGATTTAATATCGACAGCATCTCAGCCGGGGTTACTTCAAATCCTAATGTCACCAGAATCACCATAGTTACCAGTGGCGATGAGCAGATCCTAGAACAGATCGAGAAACAGGTCGCAAAATTATGTGACGTTATTCATGTTCAGATCCTCGACCCGGATAAATCGGTAACAAGAGAATTAATGATGGTGAAGATCCAAGCACACGATACAGATCGACAATCCATAATTTCCATTACGGAGATTTTTCATGGAAAGGTCGTTGATGTTACCAAGGACTCAATGATTATAGAAGTTACAGGCAAGCAAGGGAAGATTGATTCATTCCTGGACATGCTTCAGGATTATAAGATTTTAGAACTTGCAAGAACTGGACTTACAGGTCTCACAAGAGGCTCGGAAGATGTCTATCATGTAGGATAGGAGGATGAAAATGTCAGAAGAAAAGCAGCAAGCAAGGATTTTTTATCAAAAGGATTGTAATATGTCACTATTGGATGGCAAGACAATCGCAATTATCGGCTATGGCAGCCAGGGACACGCACACGCACTTAACCTAAGAGATTCGGGATTCAACGTGATCGTAGGTCTATATAAGGGCAGCAAGTCATGGGACAGGGCTGAGAAACAGGGATTTAAAGTATATACAGCATCTGAAGCAGCTGCAAAAGCTAGCATTATCATGATCCTGATCAATGACGAAAAACAGGCGGATATGTATAAGGAAGATATCGAGCCGAACCTTAAGGCCGGAGACATGCTTATGTTCGCTCATGGTTTTAACGTTAATTATAGATGTATCGTTCCACCTACATATGTAGATGTTACAATGATCGCTCCTAAGGCACCTGGACATACAGTTCGTAGCGAGTACGAAGCCGGCAAGGGAACTCCCTGCTTGGTAGCTGTAGAGCAGGATGCTACAGGCAAGGCTCTGGACATGGCATTGGCTTATGGCGCTGCGATCGGTGGTGCAAGAGCAGGACTATTGGAGACTACGTTTAGAACAGAGACTGAGACAGATCTATTCGGAGAGCAGGCTGTTCTCTGCGGTGGTGTAACAGCACTTATGCAGGCAGGATTTGAGACTCTTTGCGAAGCTGGTTATGATCCTAGAAATGCATATTTTGAATGTATTCATGAGATGAAGCTGATTGTTGATCTTATCTATCAGTCAGGTTTTGCAGGAATGAGATATTCAGTATCCAATACAGCAGAGTATGGTGATTACATCACCGGACCCAAGATCGTCACACCCGAGGTTAAAAAGGCTATGAAGGAAGTCCTGGATGATATCCAGAGTGGTAAGTTTGCATCAGAATTTCTTCAGGAGATGTCAAGTGGTCGTCAAGCCAGATTCCAGGCTATGAGAAGAAGAGCAGCAGATCATCCTGCAGAAAAGGTCGGCGCAGAGATCAGAAGTCTCTATAGCTGGGATGACGGTAGCAAGCTTATTAATAACTAAGCATGTACATAAGCATAATAAGTGCAGTTTGTAGTTACATTAAATAAACCATCAATCACCCTTTCTTTACCAAATAAAACACTTTCTTTGGTATAAAATAATAACCGCATCGGTCCCCTTCCGATGCGGTTATTATTTTTGTTTTTTCTTTATATAATTTGTTTTTCCTTCTTAATTCAATTTTTATTTTTGAAAAAATTTATTTGTTCTCATTAATATAATTTATCAATCCACCGGCATCTATCAGTTTTTGCATAAACTCAGGAAAAGACTGTCCTTGATAACTTTTACCGGAAGTGATATCGGTTATTATTCCAGTATTAAAGTCTATGGACAATTCATCTCCATTTTGTATAGAAGCAGATGCTTCGGGACATTCAATTATCGGAAGCCCGATATTGATTGAATTTCTATAGAATATTCTGGCAAAGGTCTCTGCAATTACGCAGGATGCACCGGAAGCCTTGATAGCAATAGGGGCATGTTCTCTCGAAGATCCGCATCCAAAATTCTTACCAGCTACTATTATGTCGCCGGGAACCATTTTTTTGATATATTCGGGATCGATATCTTCCATGCAGTGAAGCTTTAGTTCCTCTGGATCGGAACTATTCAGGTATCTGGCAGGTATGATAACATCAGTATCGATATTATCTCCGAATCTATGTACTTTTCCGTGAACTGATTCCATTTCTTACCTCCTGTTATAATCGATTAAACTGTGGCAGGATCTGTGATATATCCGGTCAATGAACTGGCTGCAGCTACAGCAGGACTGGCAAGATATACTTCAGAATCTACATGACCCATTCTTCCGACGAAATTACGATTTGTAGTAGATATGCATCTCTCACCAGCTGCCAGTATACCCATATATCCGCCGAGGCAAGGGCCACATGTAGGAGTGCTGACAACAGCTCCTGATTCTACAAACGTTTTTAGATATCCTTTATCCATGGCTTCGAGATATATAGCTTGAGTCGCAGGGATAACGATTACACGAATACCCTTTTTTACCTTTTTGCCATTTAGGATATCAGCAGCAATTTTAAGATCGGAGATACGACCATTAGTACATGATCCGATAACTACCTGATCGATCTTTATATCTGAAGCATCCTCTACAGGGTGGGTATTTTCCGGTAGATGAGGATATGCAATGGTAGGACGTAGAGTAGACAGATCAATAGTATATTCAGCGGTGTATATAGCGTCATCATCAGCTGTGTATATCTTTGGATGCTTAGAAGATGAAGGCGAAGAAGATAATGAAGATGAAGCGCAAGGATGGGATTCTATATATTCCAGAGTCTTGTCATCAACAGGAAAAATCCCGTTTTTCCCTCCGGCTTCAATTGCCATATTGGAAATGGTGAAGCGATCGTCCATGCTGAGATTTTTGATGCCATCACCTACGAATTCCATGGATTGATAAAGTGCACCATCTACACCGATCATTCCGATGATGTGAAGAATGATATCCTTACCACTTATATAGGGAGCGAGATCGCCGGTGAGATTAAAACGAATGGCAGACGGAACCTTGAACCATGCTTTTCCGGTAGCCATACCAGCAGCCATGTCAGTGCTTCCAACACCTGTGGAAAAGGCACCAAGAGCTCCATATGTGCATGTGTGTGAATCAGCACCTATTACAGCGTCCCCTGCGGTGACCAGGCCTTTTTCGGGCAGTAGAGCGTGCTCAATACCCATTTCGCCTACGTCGTAAAAGTTTGTTATATCGTTATCGCTTGCAAACTCCCTGACGATCTTACAGTGCTCTGCTGATTTGATGTCCTTGTTGGGGACAAAATGATCCATTACAAGGGAGATCTTGTCCCGGTTGAATACACCGTTTTTTTTCATTTTTTTGATTTCATGGATAGCGACAGGAGAGGTTATATCATTCCCAAGAACCATGTCGAGATCAGCTTCGATCAGTTGCCCAGCTTTAACTTCGGATAATCCGGCGTGAGCGGCAAGGATCTTTTGCGTCATAGTCATTCCCATAAAGTGACCGCCTTTCTTATTTCATTTTTCTTTTTCCTTTTTGATTCCCATACTAATACAGAGAGTATTTGAACTAGTATATGACAAAATAATGAATGAAATATGCCTCACTGTATATTAGTCTTATGATAGCACAACTGTCGTTGTATTTTAATTGAAATAATGATAATCTAAAACCCATGAAGGGTGCATATTTTCACAGAAAAATAGATGGAACTGTATGTTACAGATCTAGAATCTCATATAAAGGCAAATCAATTGCTCTTGGAACCTTTGATACAGAAAAAGAGGCTGAGGAGGCGTATGCCACTGCGAATATGATCTATCATGACAAAAATCATACAGTTGATGAATTATCACTGAACCGATTCATGATAAAACATGACAACGGGCAATATAGTGCGCTTTCGTCAGACAAGGTAGTATCGATTCTGAATCACAGAGACAATAAAATATATATCAAGACTCCAATATATCTCAGGAAGGGATATTTTTCATATTACCTGAAAAATGGAACAGAGCTTAAATTTGATACAGACGATCTGTTTTATTTTTCATTCCATAGGATAATGAATAGAGGAGATTCTCTTTATGTCAATGATTTCGGTACTCAGTATCGTATCACCAGTAGATACGGCATACACAATTTTTCGGTACCGGGGCGTGATTACATTTTTGTAAATGGAGATGAAACCGATTTTAGAGCTTCTAATATAAGGATCATAAATAAGTATTTCGGAGTTTTTGAGAAAAGCGGGAATGGAAATACTACATATGAGACCAGAATTCACATAAATGGAGATTTTATAGTAGGTATATATAACACACAGGAGATAGCGGCGATTGCCTATAATAAGGCAGCCGATTATGCAATTTCACATGGAATAAAAAAGAAATTTCCACAAAATTTTGTAGAAACTGTTACTGCAAGTAAGTATGCAACAGTGTATACTGAAACAAGGCTTTCTAAGAACTATATGGATTATTTTGAGAAATAAGCCTGTGAGCCTGCGATATAGTTATAGAAATGAAGGAAAGGGAAAAAGATGCCAGTGAATCCAGTAACTTATGTTAGTACAAGAAACCGAAACAACAAAAAAACTTCGTCAGAAGCAGTTCTTCAGGGACTTGCAGAGGATGGCGGATTATTTGTACCAGATTCTATTCCGAAGCTTCCAATTTCAATCGATAAGCTGGGAGAGATGTCATACAAGGATGTAGCTTTTGCAGTTATGAGAGGATTTCTCACTGACTATACCCACAGAGAACTGATCGATTGCATCGAAAATGCCTATGATAGTAAGTTCGAGGATCCTGCAATTGCGCCTCTTACTTATGCTGAGGGAGCATATTATATCGAGCTGTACCATGGCAAGACAATGGCATTTAAGGATATTGCACTGTCGATCCTCCCGCATCTTATTACAAAAGCAGCCAAAAAAAATAAAATAAAAGAAGACATAGTTATATTGACGGCAACTTCTGGAGATACCGGAAAAGCGGCGTTAGCCGGATTTTCCAATGTGCCCGGAACCAAGATCGCAGTATTTTATCCTGAGACCGGAGTAAGCCCTATTCAGAAGCATCAGATGGTCACAGAAAGCGGAACCAATACATTTGTAGTGGGGATAACCGGTAATTTCGATGAGGCTCAGAGCGGTGTCAAGGCAATGTTTGGCGATGAGAAGTTAAATCAGGAACTTTTGGAAAGAGGATATAGATTTTCATCAGCTAATTCCATTAATATCGGTAGATTGGTTCCTCAGATAGTTTATTATGTCAATACTTATGCCAAGCTGGTCAAGCATGAAAGGTTAAAAGCAGGAGACCCCATTAATTATGTGGTTCCAACCGGTAATTTTGGTAATATACTGGCAGCATATTATGCCAGTGAGATGGGTATACCTATTAACAAGCTGATCTTGGCTTCTAATGAGAATAAGGTTCTGTTTGATTTCCTAAAGACAGGGACTTATGACAGAAAAAGAGAATTTCATGTTACCAATTCGCCATCGATGGATATTCTGGTTTCCAGTAATCTGGAGAGATTGATCTATCGTATCACCGGTGATTCTGATGTTGAGACCAAAAAGTTTATGGATGCTCTTAAAAATAATGGTTCATATACGATCTCAGAGGATATGAAATCTGGACTTGATAAGTTTTATGGCAATTTTGCTACAGAGCAGGAGACGATAGACAAGATAAATAAAGTATATTCAGATACAGGATATCTGATAGATACCCATACCGCAGTAGGTGCTGCAGTTTATGATAAATATGTGACTGAGACAGGGGATAAAACCGTAACAGCTATTGCATCTACGGCTAGCCCGTTTAAGTTCGTAAGAACGGTTATGGATGCTATTCATGGTGAAAAAGATGATAGATCTGCCGCAGATTCTGCTGAGTATGAACTGTCATTATGTGATATCATGAGCGATGAAACAGGAATCCCTCTTCCGAAACCAATCGAGGAGTTAAAAAAAGCATCTATCCATCATACTACAGTATGTGATCCAAGCGATATGATAGAAGTAGTAAGGAACTTTTTGAAAATAGATTGACCAGATAACAGATTGATCAGATAAATGTAAACAAAAAAAACGAGGTCATCAGACCTCGTTTTTTTATGAATAAATGAGTAAACCTACTCGAATATATATATTAATCTTATGTTACATCGTAATGATCAAATGAATTGTTCCAAAGGGATATACAAAGGGAATCACATATGAATTGGAATCAAGCTCGATCAGGTCTGTTTCTTCGGTCTTAGGTGGATCCAAGTATATTTCTTTGGAATATTCATTGGAAATATTGACACCAAAGAGTCCGTTATGGAGGTTTAGAAAATCTTCAACAGAAGCCTTGACATATTCATCAAAAGAATTGAAATCCATATTAGCATATCTAGAAGCAAACGAGATCGCTACGTCCTTTGGCATATCTATGTGGGCGGTACCTGCCACATCACCCTTGATTCCCTGGCTTACACAATAATTGACAGGGTATTCTGATGAAGGAACAGGAGACATAGGGGTGAAATCTTCACCGATAAAACGAACCAGATTATTAAAGAAGAGCTTCATATAAACTAGAACATTTTCATTAATATTCTTTTCTGTAACGAGGAAGAATTTTCGAATCAATTTATCGAACTGTTCCTGATCTTCGATATCCATGTCATAAATCTCTGTATCTTTTTGATAATCGAGAAGAAGATCCTGAAAATTGGTATTAGTGATAATATCCATATCTACAAGGCTCTGACCGAGTAATAGGTAATCGGGACTCTGAGAGCGAAGCAGGTCTTCGACCTGATCGCCAGTCAGATAATCACGCTCAATAGCAATCTCACCAAAACGCTTATCCTCACGAGACTGGAGATAACAAACCTCATCAACCTCGGCGGCAGTCATGAGCCCTTGATGCATCGCTAGAGTGCCTAGCTTCATTCGAGCCTGTTTTAGTTTTGAAATAGCTTCGGAAAGCTGCTCGGGTGTAACAGCCTTATTATTCAGAAGATAGCTTCCGAAAAACTGTGCGAACATGCTCAGTCCTCCTTAAAATATGATTCTAACAGCATTTTTATCTGGTCAACAGAAAAAGGCTTTTGGATAAAATCCATAGCACCAGCTTCAATAGCCAGCTTTAATTCGTTTTTTGTTCCTATCGAAGAAACTACAACGATATTGGCTTTGCTGTTAATCTTTTTCATTTCCTTGATGGCAGAGATTCCATCCATGACCGGCATTACTAGGTCTAGAAAAGTGAGGGATGGTTTTTCTTCATTAAAAAGCTCAACGCCTTCTTGGCCGTTAGCCGCTTCTATAATGTTTGATTTGGGCATGAAATGCTTTATAACATCAGAAAGCTGTTTTCTGGCTAAGATTGAATCGTCGCATACAAGTATTGTATGTTTGGATGACATTTCGTGACCTCCTTGAAAGTTTGTAATACATAGGTTTATATTACACCAAGAATATATATTATTCAAATATATTCTCGCCTAACGGTCTTCAATGGGTACATATTCATGATGAGGAGTGACAGTCATATATGCAGGACGCATGATCTTGTTATTGAGACAGAGTTCCTCTAGCCTGTGAGCACTCCATCCAGCGATACGCGCTATGGCAAATATAGGTGTATACAGCTCTAACGGAAGCTTCAGCATCTGATAAGCAAGACCACTGAAAAAATCCACATTAGGGCAAACACCTTTGTATATTTTACGTTCATCAGCAATAACCTGGGGCGCCAGCTTCTCAACCAGACTATATAAGGCAAATTCTTTTTGGTAGCCCTTTTCCTCTGACAGCTGAGCCACGAAACCACGGATCAGCTCGGCTCTAGGATCTGAAAGCGAGTATACAGCATGTCCCATTCCATATATAAGCCCCTTTTTGTCAAAAGCTTCCTTATGTAAAAGTGCACGGAGATAATCTCCTACTTCTTTTTCGGATGTCCAATCAGATATATGATCCTTCATGTCTTCGAACATATGCATAACCTTGATATTGGCTCCACCATGACGAGGACCCTTCAGAGATCCGACTGCAGCAGCAATAGCTGAGTATGTATCGGTACCAGTGGAACTAACGAGATGTGTGGTAAAAGTAGAGTTATTACCACCACCATGCTCCATATGAAGGATCAAGGCCACATCGAGTAATTTTGCCTCAAGAGGCGTGAATTTATTATCATCACGGAGACAGTGAAGTATATTCTCTGCCGTGGAGTAATTTGGATTGGGTCTATGTATGATAAGACTATCACATTTATAATAATGCTTGTAAGCCTGATAGCTGTAGACTGCCAGAAGTGGAAATTCGGCGATCAAATGAAGACACTGACTCAGGACATTGGGAATATCAGTGTCGTCAGGTCTTTCATCATAAGAATATAGAGTCAGAATGGAACGAGACAATGCATTCATCATGTCTGGAGACGATTTCTTCATAATGACGTCACGGACAAAACTAGGAGGAAGAGAGCGGAAATTAGACAGTATGGATTTGAAATTTTCCATCTCTGATTTAGAGGGGAGATGTCCGAAAAGCAAGAGATAAGTGCACTCTTCAAATCCAAAATGATTATCATTGGATAGACCTGCAACTATATCCTGAACGTTGTATCCTCTAAAAAAAAGTTCGCCGGGAATAGGGACCAATTCGCCATTGATCTCCCGTTTTGCATTGACCTCAGAGATATTGGTGATGCCCACCAAAACTCCTTTGCCGTTCATGTCACGTAGACCGCGCTGAACGTTATACTCGCTAAAAAGCTCTGGCTCAATTGCCGAAGCTTTATTAGTTTCTTTTGCTAATTCATAGATTTCTGGTGTGATACCACCATAAGAATAGTCATCTGCCATAAATGTAATCCTCCACTCTTTCTTTTTATTTTTTTCACCTTTTTCCCTAAGATAATCAATAATTTTAGCATTTTTTTTGTATATAAGCAATGCTGACAGACAAGTATATCCGTGATATAATAAATTTGCCTGAAATGTACGATATCACCTATGCTATTGAACCTACAATTACTTTAAACGGGATTCTTATATTGCTTACTTGGATGTCAGGCCTCTCGTCGTGGAAGGCAGAGAAGTAGCTGCGGTTGCCCACCTGGCTTTTTAGCTAGGAGTCAAACGCATAGGCACGTCATTTCGGGCTATGAAAATAATCACCACGTATCTTATCTTAAGTCTTTCTTAAGTCTTAAGAGGATACGTGGTTTTTTGTGCAGTTAATTGAATTTTATGAAATAATTGTAAACTTTTAAAAAAATACTCCGATAAAGTTTATGTAGGTAATATTAGATTGCCAATCACAATCTATACACCCTCTCATCAAGGATGGTGAAAGAGGAACAATCAAGGAGGAAAAATATTATGGCAATGGTAGTACAGCACAATATGCAGGCAATGAATTCATCAAGAATGCTTGGAACAACTTCGAATCAGCAGGCAAAGTCAACCGAGAAACTCTCTTCTGGATATAAGATAAACCGTGCAGCAGATGATGCAGCAGGACTCACAATCAGTGAGAAAATGCGTAAACAGATGCGAGGAATGTCAAGAGCATCGACAAATGCTCAGGACGGTGTATCTGCAGTCCAGACAGCAGAAGGTGCCCTGACAGAAGTTCACTCAATGCTTCAGAGAATGAATGAATTGGCAGTTCAAGCATCAAACGGAACAAACAGCAAGTCGGATCGAGATGCAGTCCAGTCAGAGGTCAATCAGCTTTCTACAGAGATAGATCGTGTCGCTGAGACAACCAAGTTCAACGAGACATATCTATTAAAAGGTGATGCATCAGCAACAACCACCAAAAATGTTACTTTTTCATTTAAGGATGCAGGCATTGACAGCAAGTTCCTGA
Organism: Bacillota bacterium; assembly: GCA_029779695.1. GTDB lineage: Bacteria > Bacillota > Clostridia > Lachnospirales > Lachnospiraceae > Lachnocurva. Next base: position 19,964 of record JAKPAB010000169.1, read on the forward strand.
CAGTCAAGGATAATTTCCAGGCTGATGGAACAACAGCAGACACTTCGAGAACTCAGGTTACTGTAAATAGTGCAGCTCTTACTTCAGGTTCATCAGTTACAATTGCAGGCAAGACATATACAATAGCTTCCATAACAGCAGCTGATAGCGCAAAACCGTATTATGTGGCAGCTGCAAATATGACAGCTGGAGTTGCAAATAATAATGACTTACTTATATCTGGTGACAAAGCAGTATCACTTATTCAGTCAGCATTAAAAGCAGCCAATACAGTTGGATCTGATACCCCTAGCGCAACCTCTACGACAGTAGCACCCACGAATAGTGGCGCACTGTCAGCGGACTCAGTATTTGATATTACCAAAGGAAAGAACACAACAGGCAAGGACCTGTCATTCAATCTTCATGTAGGAGCAGATTCTGACATGACCAATAAGATTAGTGTAAATATTGAGACTATGGACACTAAAAACTTGGGCATTAATGGAATTGATGTTTCAGATAATGATGGAATGAAGGCAACTTATGCAATTGACTCAATTGCAGATGCAGTTCAAAAGGTTTCTTCCCAGAGATCTGCCCTTGGTGCAGTTCAGAATCGACTTGAACACACAATCGCCAACCTGGACAACATTGTTGAAAATACAACAGCAGCAGAGTCCAGAATCCGTGATACTGACATGGCTAATGAGATGGTTAACTACAGCAAGAATAACATCCTCGCTCAGGCAGGTCAGTCTATGCTTGCTCAGGCTAATCAGTCTACTCAGGGAGTTCTGTCACTTCTCAAATAATATTTAAAAGAGTCAGACTCTAGATATCATTTGATGCACGTTGTGCAATATGGCCGTAACAACAGTTGACCCCTCCACGTATATTTTATATGGAGGGGTTGTGTTATGTTTGATAATAATGAATAATCTATTGTGTGATTTAAAAAAATAATTTTTTACTATTAAGTAATCTAAATCATGACCCGATATATGTTTTGTAAGTTAATATTACACTCCCCACAAGGATTGTGGGAGAGGCTATGATCAAGGAGGAAAACATTATGTCAATGGTAGTACAGCATAACATGCAGGCAATGAACTCATCTAGAATGCTTGGGACCACATCAAGTCAGCAGGCAAAATCCACAGAGAAACTTTCATCAGGTTATAAAATCAATCGTGCAGCAGATGATGCAGCAGGTCTAACAATTTCCGAAAAAATGAGAAAACAGATCAATGGTCTGGACAGAGCTTCAACAAATGCACAGGATGGTGTATCTGCAGTGCAGACAGCCGAGGGTGCGTTAACAGAAGTTCACTCAATGCTACAGAGAATGAATGAGCTGGCAGTTCAGGCATCAAACGGAACTAACAGCAAGTCTGACAGAGATGCAGTTCAGTCAGAGGTAGATCAGCTAAGCACAGAGATCGATCGTGTCGCTGAAACAACCAAGTTCAATGAAACATATCTGTTAAAGGGTGACACAGGAACCAAGAATCAGATAATCAATGCTCATGATGCAGGATTCAAGGGAACAATGACCAATGCTAATACAGCAACGGCTACATTCACAGCTGATCCCTCATATGTAAAGCAAGATTCAAAAGTCAGCATCGCAGGAAAAGAGTATACAATTACAGCAGATGCCGCAACAGCAGTTACAGCAGATACAACTTCAAATCTGAAAACAGCAGCAGATGCAGTTGATACATCAACTGGAAAAATCTCAGGAGATGATGCTCTTAAACTAATGGCATATGAAATGGCTAAGGCTTCTGCAATAGGAACAGATAACCCAGATGCTGTCAAGGTAGGAGCTACAATAGCAGGAGTATTTACAATTACAACAGGAACTGCCGCAGTTAATAAGGACCTTTCATTTAATCTTCATGTAGGCGCTGACTCTGACATGACCAACAAGATTGGCGTCAATATCGAAACCATGGATACCAAGAATCTCGGTATACATAAATTAAATGTAACTGATGACACTGGAATCGCAGCTACATATGCAATCGATGCGATCGCAGATGCAGTTCAGAAGGTATCATCACAGAGATCTAGCCTCGGTGCAGTTCAGAACCGTCTCGAGCATACGATCTCCAACCTGGATAACATCGTTGAGAATACAACTTCAGCAGAGTCCAGAATCCGTGATACTGATATGGCTAAGGAGATGGTTAACTACAGCAAGAATAACATCCTTGCTCAGGCTGGCCAGTCAATGCTCGCTCAGGCTAACCAGTCTACACAGGGAGTTTTATCACTTCTTAAGTAATAAGTTAACGGTTCACAGCTAATATGGGATGTACTCAGATTAGATGTGGGCCGAAACCAATAAAATATTTTGGATATAATCGTAAATCACGATTTTATCAATAGATCAAGTAGAGGTCTGAGATATAGT
>JAKPAB010000174.1 GCA_029779695.1 Bacillota bacterium
GGAAGCTTCTGAACAATTGATTTCACATTATGAAAAAGAAGAGACATTATTTGTGAGACCTTCATATTTGGAGGCATTATCAGAATTCTCAATTAGTGATAATGAAAATATGATTGAGGCACTGAAAAACGAAGAGAAAAAACTCTCTACATCGGAATTCAAGGAAGACGAAGCAAAGCACAAGTCAAAAGAGTTACATGAGCTTAAACTTATTCTTTCAAAAAATGCAGATAAGAGCAGACATGAATTTACGGATTTCATACATCCATTTGAAGTGCTCCTGACATGTGAGGATTCTATAAAAGAAGAAGTAAAAGAACTTACATACAGTGATTGTAAAATAGTTAGATCCGGTGTCAGAACAAGGGTGTCTGATTACAGAAACCTACAGAAGATAAGAACATATAAGGAAGCTCTTTTTCTAGTACCTATCAAGAGAGGTTATGTGCCTAATAGAGATAATCTAGGACAGATCGCTGAGAAAACAGGGCTTATCAATATAGTTGATGATCTTTTCAACCAGGCAGAAACACAGGGATCAGAGACATATAGATTCAGATTAGAATCTAGATCAGAAGATCCTGAACTAAAAAGTGGAGAATATCTGAAACGGATATCCGCGCTTATTGAAAAAGGATCAAAGGGAAGACTGATCAATGAGGCAGGAGACTATGAATTCACAGTGGTTTTCAGAGATGGGCAGAAAAGTAATCTGTCATTATATGTGCTTCTTCCATCTAGATATGATAAGAGATTCGCATATAGAAAGAACTCGGAACCTACATCTATGAACCCGGTTACTGCAGCCACAGCAATAAGCTTAATAAAGAGTTATATGTCTGAGGAATCTCAGATTATAGATCCGCTATGCGGAACGGGTACGCTTTTGATCGAAAGAGCATTGGCGATGCCGGCAAAAGAGTATTATGGTACGGATACATACGGACAGGCCGTAAAAGAGGCTCGTGAAAATGCTATGTATGCCGGAGCTTATAATATTAATTTTATAAACAGGAATTTTTTTGATTTTAAACATGATTACCCATTCCAGGAGATATTGACAGAGTTCCCGGATCTATTCGGTAAGGAAGATGTAGAGAAAAATAATTTCTGCAAGATGTTTTTTAATAAGGCAGTTGAAATTAGCGATGAAGAGGCTACTTTG
>JAKPAB010000196.1 GCA_029779695.1 Bacillota bacterium
ATTGAAATCGTTTTCGCTTTTGTGTTATAATGAATCCATAGGAAACTAAGGAGGTATCTCATGTCTGTTAAAGATTTTATGACTCGAAAGGTTGTTTACATTTCTCCAGATACAACGATTGCTCATGCTGCTGATCTCATGCGTGAACAGGATTTGCACCGTCTGCCTGTCATTGAAAATGATAAATTGGTCGGCTTGGTGACTGAGGGAACTATTGCAGAGGCAAGTCCTTCTAAAGCTACTAGTTTATCTATCTATGAGATGAACTATCTACTCAATAAAACCAAGGTCAAGGATGTTATGATCAAGGATGTGATCACTGTTTCAGGTTATGCCAGTCTTGAAGATGCTACCTATTTGATGTACAAAAATAAAGTGGGTATTCTTCCTGTCGTTGACAATGACCAATTATATGGTGTGATTACCGATCGCGATATATTTGCTGCATTTTTACAAGTCTCTGGTTACGGTGAAGAAGGAGTTCGTGCTCGTTTCATCGTCGACAATAAAGCTGGGGAATTGGAAAAAATTATTCGTCTGGTTTCGGACAAAGAATATAATATCGTCTCAACTGTACAAATTGCTACTAAATCAGGAAAAGTAGTCATTGAAGTACAAATTGAAGGGAAGGTTGATCTAGAAGAAGTTCGGTCACTCTTTGAAGATGCAGGAATTGAAGTTGACAGCCTCGTCCCAACAGTCGCAAAAAATATCTAAAGGTCAAGATTTTTCTTGGCTTTTTCTTTTGGTATATTTCTAGTATTTTAGAGGAATGTGATATAATAATGTATATCATGTATGAGGAGGCTCTATGGGGTACAAATATAGAAATTACCATGGACATGGGAAGAAGAATTCGGGCATTACAATATTATTGGTGTTACTTGCGATCAGTTTTATCATGAGTTTTTGGTATATATTACTGCCACTAGGACTCTTGATTGGCTATGTATATAAACGAGATGACATCCACAGATTCTTGAATAGAGACCAAATAAAACGAATACAAACCTTGATATTTTCAATTCGTTCTGGCTATGAAAAACACCAAGAGTTGCTAGCAGAAAAGGGAGAGAATCAGTCAGTCCTGCAGTTGCGTAAACGCCTGCTAGGTCAATTGTTCGAACTGGATCAACTGTATCAAAAGGTGGGAAAATA
>JAKPAB010000207.1 GCA_029779695.1 Bacillota bacterium
ATATTCCAATATATCACGTCTACTGACTGGATATTACGAGAATGTCAAGCTTGATAAGTCCATTCTATGGAACAGTGATACTTTGGCAGGAATGAAGATTCTTAAGGAGCTTAACTTTCTGCTAAGGGATATGAAGCTTACCATTATACAAGAGGGAGTAGAGACCGAGGAACAGTTGAATCTGGTAAAATCCCTTGGAACACCTCTGGTTCAGGGATTTTATTATTCCAAGCCTATTCCGAAAAATGATTTCATGGAATTTTTGAGAGAATTCAATGGTAAAACCGGTTCTTAAAAAATAAAGTAGATAATGAATTAGAAAATATATAAAACAAAGCATCACAAAATAAAGACCGTTGGTTTAATATTTATATCCTTTAATCATTGAAGATATAAATGATCCAACGGTCTTATTATGACTATTTTTATTTTTGTCTTTGAATATCAGTAAAATATCGTTTAGAACTTACTGACTTCTCGAACTTCCTCTGCGGCCTGCTTTACGGTTAACAGATCGGAACCACCTTCTGCCTCGACAGTAGCGGCAACAGCACCTTCAACCATAGGACAATCAGCCATCATGACTGTATCAGAATCGAATTCATCCAGAACCATCTCAGCTGTCATAACGGAACTTCCCAGATCCATGATTATCAGTACACCCTCAGGTGACATAACTGATGAAACAGCTTCTTTGATCTTATCGTAATCGGTTCCATATCCTCCGTCACTTGTTCCGCCGGCAGTAGCAATAGGACATTCTTTTGCCATAAGTCGACAGAAATCCAATACTCCGCTTACGAGCTTCTCACTGTGGGATACAAGAACTATTCCTACCATCAGATATGACCTCCTTAATAAGACTCCGAGATTGCTCGAAGAATTACGGTAAACGATGTGGCACCAGGGTCCTGATGCCCGATAGATCTCTCACCTAAATAGCTGGCACGACCCTTTGTAGCAATAATCGTTTTGGTATATTCGACACCATTTTCAGCAGCTTCAACACCTTTTTTCAGCATGGACGGAGTATCATCTCCAGCAGTACAGGATGCTTTCATAGCTTCAAACGCAGGAATCATAGCATCCAACATTGTTTTCTCACCTTTTACAGCTTTGCCACGTAGTTGGACTCCGCCGATCCCGGCTTCCATAATTGAGACAAAATCTTCCTGATCGATCTCATTCTTGTCGGCAACAACGGCACCGGCCTTCATAAAAGCAGTTCCGTATAAAGGCCCTGCAGAGCCACCTACGGTGGAAACCAAGTCCATACCTACTCTCTTTAGTATCGAACCTATGTCCTTACCGGACAGCGATGGAATGTCGGTTGCAACTTTTTGAAATCCCTTATCCATATTGATGCCATGATCATTATCACCGATAGCTGCATCCAAGTCTGTGAGGAATTGCTCATTTTCGTGAATGGCATCGGCTATTTTTTGCAGTATATTCAATACTTTATCTGAATCAGTCATTTAGTCTCCTTATAATTGTTTAAATGCCGGGGTGTCAGCCTGAGCATCGAGAAGTTCTTTTGTTTCATTATCAAGCTTTAATAGAGTGATTGAGAAACCTTCCATCTCAAGAGAAGTCATGAATTCGCCTACATAGGTCTTGTACACATTGATACCTTTATTTTTAAGAACATCTGATACATGATTATTGACGATATAGAGTTCCATAAGAGGAGTAGCGCCACATCCATTTATCATAACGGCTACGTCGCTTCCCTTGTAATCAAGGTCTGAGAGGATTTTCTCTAAGAGCTCATCAACAATAGCATCAGCATTTTTCATTGTATCTTTACGAACACCGGGCTCTCCATGGATACCAATACCGATCTCCATTTCATCCGCACCTATTTCAAAACCTGGTTTGCCGGCAGCTGGCACAGTACAAGGACTGATAGCCATACTCATGGAACGAACGTTGGCGATGACTTTTTCAGCAACGGCTTTGACATCCTGGAGGCTTCCGCCTGCTTCAGCCTTGGCTCCGGCGATCTTATGTACAAAAACTGTTCCTGCGATTCCACGGCGACCTACAGTATATAGGGAACCATCAACAGCAACATCATCGTTGACTACGACTTCCTCGACTTCGATTCCTTCATCTCTGGCCATATCAGCTGCCATTTCAAAGTTCATTACATCTCCTGTGTAGTTTTTGACTACCATGAGAACGCCCTTGTCGGTAGCAATGTCCTTGATCCCGGCATAGACTTGATCAGGAGTAGGAGAAGTGAAAACAGCCCCGGGAACAGCAGCATCCAGCATTCCATACCCTACATATCCGGCATGAGCAGGCTCGTGTCCGGAACCTCCTCCGCTTATAAGAGCTACCTTACCTGTTTTTTTCTGGGCTCTTGCCAGTACATCAGAGTCCGTAACCCTTCTCAGATATTGAGGATGAGCCTTTACAAGGCCCTGGATCATTTCCTGCTCGACCTGACTGACATCATTGATAATTTTCTTCATATTACAGTTCCTCCTTATATATTTCTCCCCTGAAATTGTAAAAAGTGCCCCAGGCTGCTTTGCAACCTTTTTTAATTATACATTTCATATTGTGCATATTCAATATTTTGTAAGCAAAATATCTAAAAGTATATGTGCAAATTGTATAAAAATCTCAAAATATTCTGTCTTAAGAGAAAATGTCAGAGTTGACAAGAAATTTGATTAGGAGTAATCTGTCGAGCAGGATTAGGAAAAAGAAGCGTTTCTACTAAACATTGATATTGCTGGAGAGAGAAACTAAAGCATGGTTTTGAGTTTCCTCTCATAGGAGAGTAATATGTCAGTACAGATAATAATTGATTCAGCAAGTGATATTTCTGAAAAGAGAGCCAAGGAAAATGGGATCGTTGTTCTACCGGTTCCTGTTCAAATAGATGGTAAGGAATACTTGTCTGGTGTAGACCTTAGCCCGGAGAGATTCTTTGAATTACTTAAAACCAGTGAGAATCTGCCTAAAACTAGTCAGATACCTCCGATAATGTTTGAGGATGCATTTAATGATGCCTGTGAAAAAGGCGATGATGTTGTCTGCATAACGATGTCATCGGCACTTTCAGGAACATATAATAATGCAGTTCTTGCGGCAGATTCTGTAAGGGATGATTACCCGGATAGGGAAATTTTTGTTATAGATTCACTTCAGGCTAGTGTAGGAATTATCATTCAAGCACTCTATGCTGCGGAACTTGTCAGATTCGGAAATAGCGCAGCACAAATAACAGAAGCCGTTATTAAGATGCAAAATAGGGTTCGTATAATGGCACTCCTAGATACTCTCGAGTATGTTAAAAAGGGCGGAAGAATATCAGGGGCAGCAGCTGCTATAGGAGGATTATTAAGTATCAAGCCTGTAGTCAGCATAGATGAGTATGGAAAATTAATGGTCATAGGTAAAGCAAGAGGTTCAGCCAATGGCCATAACCTTCTGAAGATGAACGTCAAGCTAGACGGAGGCATAGACTTTAATTATCCAATCTGCCTTGCTTATTCAGGAGATTCTGATGATGTTCTGCAGAAATACATTATGGACAGTAAGGAATTATATGAGAATAAAATAGATGATATTCCAACTGAGATGATAGGACCTGCAATTGGTACTTATTCCGGCCTAGGAGCCATTGTTCTTGCTTATTATAAGAATGAATAATTAATAGATATTTCCTATCATTTTATTATATAGAATTACTATAGATAGGACTGGAATATACCATAGACGTTTTATTTCATAAAACTGTCTATGGCTTTGTAGAGCTCATCGAGTTCTTCCTGGTCACCACTTTTCACCGCATCAACGATGCAATGACTGATGTGATCCTTGAGGATTATCTTGCCGGTATTATTAAGGGCAGACTGAACCGCAGCCAATTGAATCAGCACTTCGCTACAATCACGTCCATCCTCTACCATTCTTTTTACAGATTCCAAGTGTCCCAAAGCTCTTGATAATCTGTTCAAAACAGCCTTGGTCTGTTTATGGGAGTGTACATGTACATGCCCTTCATGATCATGCTCATGATGCAGACAATCATCATCACCATCTTCTATATAATGAATCTGTCCGTTCTCATCATGAAAATGCGGCTTTTCCTCCTCAGTATGATGTATGTGGATATCTGATGTCGTATCTAGATCTGTTACATTGTTATTATCTTCCATGGTTTATTCCGTACCCCTATTCGCTATATTTATATTTATGATTTAAAAATAACACAAAAAAAAAGAAATTTCATCCCCCACCTAGGGTTGTATGGGAACTTTTACTCATATAGAATTACCTCTGGATGATTTTATCATGTATACATCTAGATAAAATAGATACATGTAGGCAAAACTGGAAAATATGAAACCCGCGGAATATTTCCCACATGTTGATAAAAAGAGGAGAGAGTTATGCATATACCGGAAAATTATCTGAGCCCGGCCACTTGTGCGGTTATGACAGCCGTAATGGTGCCAGTATGGGTTCATGCAGTTAAAAAAGTTAATACAGAGATTCCTAAGAAGGATGTTCCGATGATAGGAGTAGGAGCTGCATTTTCATTTCTTGGAATGATGTTTAATGTTCCGCTTCCTGGAGGCACAACAGGACACGCAGTAGGCGGCACACTGATAGCACTTCTACTAGGACCAAATGCAGCATGTCTTGCGGTGACAGTAGCACTCCTGATACAGGCACTTCTGTTCGGAGACGGAGGAATATTGTCATTTGGGGCAAACTGCTTTAACATGGCATTTGTACTTCCATATTTTGGATATTTCATATATAGGCTGATAGCAGGAAAGTCTGAGAAAAAATCCAGACAGTTGCTAGGAGCAGCAGTTGGATCATATGCCGGGATCAATCTTGCAGCATTTTGCGCAGCAATAGAGTTCGGTATCCAACCATATCTTTTCCATGATGCTGCAGGCAAAGCATTGTACTGCCCTTATACACTGAATGTATCAATACCGGCTATGATGATAGGACATCTTACACTTTTTGGAATAGCAGAAATTGTATATACTGTTGCCGTATATAGCTATGTCAAGACAATTGCAGTTAATAAAGTATCTGGAAATGCCGGAAAAATGGTCTCAGAAAATGGGATCGTCGATAATAGTCAAAACATTAAAAAGAAGCCAATATTTATTCTGATGGCAGTTCTTATAGCTTTGGTTCCTATTGGACTCTTGGCACAGGGAACAGCATGGGGAGAATGGGGCTCCGATGAGATCATGAAGATAACCGGATTATCATATGTCCCGGCAAAGCTGGGCACCGGATGGTCACTATCTTCTGTTTTCCCTGACTATACAATGGCAGGTATTCCGGATGCAATAGCATATATTATGTCTGCGATCGTAGGTGTAGCCATAATGATAATAGTATTCAAGGTTGCATCATCATTAATAAAAGGAAAAACGGACTATCAGGTAAAATGATAATAAAGGATTCTTACGTCCCGGAGTGGATGTTGCAAGAGGAAAAATATTCTCCTAAAATGGATCATGATGGATTCATAATCAGATCGCTGATGAAGATAATGTCACTTTTGTCAGAGTTTAGGAGTAATGCAGCACTTAAACAATCATACTTTTCTACAAGAGCGAAGCTTATAGCTACTATTCTTTTGATAATATTAGAATGTACGTCTACCAATATGTTTTTCGTATATATAATATTTGCAGTTGTGATGGTGGCGCTGTCTACCCTTAAGGGACAAAGTATCCGTAAGATTATTGGCAGTGCAATGCCGGCGGCAGTTTTTTCCGCCCTTATTGTACTGCCTGCTTTTCTTATGGGAAATCATAATTTGATGGTAACTGTAGTGCTTCGAGTATTTATATCAGTGACAATGATCGGAATAATGAGCGTTACATCACCATGGAATGAGGTTACAGGCTCTCTCAAAGTGTTTCATCTTCCTGATATTTTTATACTTACCTTTGACCTGACACTTAAATTTATAATGATACTGGGTGATATATGCACGAATATGATGACTGCCATCAGGCTTCGTTCGGTGGGCAAAAATAATCGAAAGGAAAGTGCATTGTCAGGAGTAATGGGAACCACATTTCTAAAATCGCATCAGATGTCGGAAGAATTGTACGGGGCAATGATATGCAGAGGGTTTGATGGAAAATACAATAGGCGAAGTACAAGATTTAATAAACATGACATAATTATTTTGATAGTAATGATTATTTTAGTTTTACTTTTTATATTTTTAAATTTTATGCAGTAAGCATTAAAAGTGTTTTTGAACTTAACCTCATATGGTTAAAAACCGGGAGATAATATGATTGATTGTAATGATATATGTTATGCATATGAGGGGGTGCCAGCTCTTCGACATGTTAGTTTTAATATTGAGGAAAAAGAATGTGTGGTTTTTAGAGGACCAAACGGATGTGGTAAATCTACATTGTTTAAGCTTCTAAATGGACTTATTTTTCCGGAAGTTGGAACATACACTTTTCAAGGAGAGCTTATAACAGAGAAAACTATGTCAGATCAACTCTTTGCCAAGAGATTCCATCAGACTGTAGGATATATTTTTCAAAATTCTGATATGCAGCTATTTTGTTCTACGGTAATTGAAGAATTGGAGTTTGGACCGAGGCAGATGGGACTGACTGATGAAGAGATCGATAAGAGAAGCAAGGATGTAGTTGAAATGCTTGGTATCGAGAATCTACTAGGCAGAGCACCATATCATCTAAGCGGTGGAGAGAAAAAGAAGGTAGCAATCGGATGCATCCTGACTATGAATCCCAAGGTACTTATTCTAGATGAACCATTGGCAGGGCTAGATGACAGGTCAAAAAAATGGTTGTCTGAGTTTTTGCTGTTATTTAAGAAAACAGATAAGACTATATTAATCGCTACACATGATCGAGAGTTAACAGAACTTTTGGCAGATAGAGTTATAGAAATCGACGAAAATCATTTAGTCAAATCATAATATATCAACTAAGTTAAACACAATTCGCTTTTATAGATACAATATTCAAAATCAATAGCAAACTTCATTGCATTTTTTGAAACTTCCATATATAATTTTGGTGTTAAGGGGATACTGCAATTTTACTGGATATGCAGGGAGGTGCGCTATTAAAAATCAGTTGTATGTTCGTATGCTGGGCGGGTTCGACCTTGAGTACGACGATAAGAATATTATTTTTGAAAAAAGTAGCGCTACCAAGGTTAACAGATTGTTCCAGATGTTGGTATTAGAACCGGACGGAGTGCCTAGAAATGTGTTAATCCAAAATCTATTTACAGATGATGAAGGGGATACATCAAACAGCTTTAGAGCTTTGGTTTTTAGACTCAGAAAGAGACTTAGTGCTACCGGAATTGCTGGTTTCGAGTATATTAAGATCCAGAAAGGTGTTTATTGTCTGGACCAGACCTATGTTTCAATCAGATGTGACGCTCTGGAATTTGAAGCAATGATAAAAGAGGCAAAAGAATCTGATGAGTACAATAGGATACAGCTTCTAGAAAAGGCCTGCGAGACGTACAGAGGTGAATTTCTTCCTAATATGTCTAACATTTCATGGGTGGTTACATATTCTGTACGATTTAAAAATGAATATTTAAATGCAGTCGAGATATTATGTGAGTACTATAAAAAACATAAGGAATATAGAAAATTATATTCTATTTCTCATATTACATCAGAGTTCTATCCATTTAGTGAAATGCAGATAAATGAGATGGAGGCTCTTATAGGTCTCAATAAAAAGAATGAGGCCATTAAATTATATGAAGAAACAGAGAAAATGCTCTTTGATGAACTCGGAGTATCTATTCCGGGACGTATGGTCGAGCTCTTAAGCGAAGTAGGAAAACAGATCAGGCACAATGCAGATGTCATCACCAATGTGAAGAAGAATCTGGAGACTTTTAAAGAGGAAGAATCCGGTGCTATGTATTGCACTTATCCTAGTTTTGTAGATAGCTACAGGCTCATGAAGCGAGTCATTAAGAGGACTGGACAGAGCGCATACTTGATGCTTCTTACGATAACAGATGGCAAGGGATATGCCCTGACAGAAGGTAATCGCTTGAATGAATTATCAGAGGAAGTATTTGATGCTGTTAGCAAGTCGGTAAGAGGCGGAGACATTTATACCAGATATTCAGATGTACAATATCTGATTTTCCTTTTGGGACTGACACAGGAGGATTGCAATATCGTAAGAGACAGGATACTTGACAATATGGCTATGCCATCCAGGAGAAAATATCTGCAATGCCAAATATCGCATGTCAGCTCGGAGATAAGCTCGGATGATGAGCTCAAAGCTGCATTTATGTATGGAGCCAAGAAGAGATAGAATCTGAACAGGGAGTGTAAAATGCCTATACCTAGAAAGATGAATAACATCCCGAGTGTGGTTCTTTTCAGGATGGAATCATTTGTAAATAATGATATCAATGGAGAACTTTATAATAGATTTACTTCGGATCATAAGGACATATTGGGAGCTAAGGCACTTATGGATGGAATCGTCGATTTTATAAACGGAATCAATTTTCCGGAGCCTACCGTGCAATATAGAGAGTTTGTACATTTTGACAGTGAATATGAGACATATGATAAGGAGAAGCCGCTCTATAATATAGAAGAGCTTGGCTCCAATGAAGGCGGAATAGCTGATTTTTATATATTGATAGAGAGAAGGAATCACGCTAATTGGCAGGGGATGATTTATTTCGTGGAACAGGAAGAAACGGTTTTATTTCGATCAGAGGTTGAACTGATGGCATATATTGTAAAAAAATCTATGGAAACGATAAGATAAATTCTGAAAAATTGGCTATTAGCAGTATATTAGATTGCCTGTTTAACAATAATAACAGAAAAAGACAACCATTAATATTTTGTAACGTTTTGTATAACGATAACAATAGTAGCATGTAAAGCAAGGAAAGAGTTTCCTTGCTTTTTTATTTGCGGAATTGGGATACAGTATGACAAAGTGTCCTACTCTAGGCCTGACAGAGGATTTGAATTATTCTGAGAAGGTTTGATTTAAAAAAGTCAGAAAGGAAAAAACGTTGAGCAAAGTAGATGAAACATTTGTGGTTCACATCACCAATAATGAGAATGCAAGCTGGCAGGGCCAGGTAACATGGACGGATCCGAATGAGACGAAAAGTTTTCGAAGTGCGTTAGAGTTAATAAGGCTGATAGATTCTGTTGTCGGAAAAGAGGGAGAAAAATGATGAAAGAGCTTAAGAAGAGAGCTCTATCAATGGCTCTCACAATTACAATGATTCTATGTATATTTCTATGTATGTTTTTATGTATGATGCTTATTTCAGGTGGCAATGCCGGCACTGTACAGGCAGAATCTACGAATCAGCTTCCGACGATCGCAATGCCTTCGGATGGAGCCACAACAACAGTTCCTAACAGTAGTCCGGTAGCACCTGATCAGCAGAATACCGACAATGGAGCAGCAGTAAGTAACGACAATAATGAAACGACAACCGATACAGAAGAGACCATCAACGATGAAAATACACCTCTTTCATCAAAAAGTAAATCAGAGAAGATAGCTGATAACAAGACACCTAAGGGCGTTATAAAGGATACCTGCTATATCCATTGGATCATGATCATTCTTACTGCACTTTTTGGAATTTACAATATCGTAAGAGTTATAAAGGGAAATAAGGAAGAGTTAAAAGAAAGAACAAACAGATAATTTCGAGTATGATTTAAAATAGGACGAAATGATATATTTCCCTGGCTTCGGCTGAGTATTAAAAGAATAAGGAGCTTTGAATATGAGGATGAATATGAATATGTTAGATTACATAACATGTGCGATCTTCGCAGTAGCGATGGTTATCCTGAATATTATGGGACACTGCACTTATGATCTTCCGGTTTTTATTGTTGGAATGATCGTTCTCGCCATTTCCCTTTTCCTTGCAGTTAAGAGAAACAGTGAGTCTACGGATCAGCAAAATAATTAATATCGAGATTTGTAAAAAACATTTAAAATAAAGAAAAAGGAATAAAGAACCTCAACATAAAAAATACAATAGCCTGTTTTTTGACATAGCATTTCTTAACAGATTTTGAATGTCAAAAGACAGGCTTGTATGTTATCATGAGTATATTATCTTTGAATAGATACGTGATACAGATATAGGCAGATAAAGGAGGCAGCATGCGTACTTTAGTATATGGTTCATTAAATTATGATGATGATTATGAGATGGAGCATTTTGTTAATCCGGGGGAAACAATAGCTCCTGTTTCTTATAAAATGGCAATGGGCGGAAAGGGACTTAATCAGGCAGTCGCACTTGCTATGGCAGGAATGGATACTGCAATGGCTGGTAGGATCGGCGTTGACGGATTTTCAATGAAGCAGTACCTAGATGAGCAAGGCGTGGATACATCATATATTGCAGTGGATCCGGCAGGGAGAACAGGTCGGGCAATAATTCAGATCGCCGGTGGCGAGAATTGCATTATCTTATTTGGTGGGACCAACAGACAGATTGCTCCTGAAGATGTTAAAAAAACTATTTCTCAGTTTGCTGAGGGAGATGTTCTTTTGATTGAAAATGAGATATCTGAATTATCACTAATTATGACTGAGGCAAAAAAACAAGGCATGAAGATCGTATTTAACGTATCTCCGGTATCTGATTCTATTACTGAGCTTCCACTTGAATTATGCGATATTTTTTTTGTGAATGAAATCGAAGGAGCCTTTTTTGTAAAAGAGGCAATGAAGACAATTAAGATTCCTGAGACTACTGATTCAGGTAAGCCATATACTCCATCAGAGAAAAAAACTTATTACAATGATAGGCTGGCTGAGATTCTGGCAGATAAGTATCCTGCTACCAAGATAGTTCTTACGCTTGGATCTGATGGAAGCTGCTTTATAGAAAATGGCACTATCATAAAGCAACAGGCATTTATCATGAAACCGGTTGATACTACGGCTGCAGGGGATACATTTACAGGATTTTTCCTAGAGACATATTTTAGGACTGGATCCGCCGGAGAAGCACTTCTGAGAGGCAGCCTGGCAAGTTCACTTGCTGTTATGAAACCTGGAGCATCAGAAAGTATTCCGAGTGCGGCTGAGGTCGATCGAGCCTTGTCAATTATGACTGGGTCTTTTTCAACTAAGTAATTAAGAAAGTAATATATAACAAATATCTAACATGTTTTGACTCGATTCATATAATTAAGTATATCAAAATAAAAAATGCACATATATGGTTGATTCGCTGATGTGACCCCAATAAGTTAGACCAAAAATCTAACGATTGGATGTCGGTTCAATCCCATATGTGTGCATTTTTATAAACATCTTATTTTAATTCAATTATTAAAAACCGTTAATAATAACGGATCATAACTTATGATGAGTATCATCGTCTTCGCCGCCCTGTAAGAAACGCATTCTTTCATTTTTGGTGGCAGATGAATCCATGACCATGCTAAAAATATTCTTATCTAATTTTGGCATCAGGCTTTGCTTTAGATCGGTCATTTCCTTAGAGATTTTCACCTGACAATCCGGACAATAACGTCCTTTATAGATCATGCTTCCACATCGCATGCATTGTAGCTTGATCTTTGAACTGGGAGTAAGCTCGATCCGCTCGTCTCTTAGCCACTTTACGATCTGCTTATGAACGACGCCAAATAATTCCCATAGCTTAGCCTCAGTCGTGCCGGGGTTATCCCAGAGATAGTCCTTTACATCTCGAAGGACTTCCTCTTCTTCCTTGCGGCAATCGGGACAGAGGTCATGTGTTCCAAACATATCCTCAAACAACCGATTACATTTTTCACATTGCTTAACCATAGAAATACCTCTGAAAATGCTTTCTTCTTCTAGTTAGAAATTATAGCATATACAATGTTATTAATGATCGATTTTGAGAAAACATTTGAGCAAACATTACTTTTAGAACTGAATAATAATCTTTAGTTTAATACTCTAATTCAAGGAATTCTCATCAATTATCCGGATTTCTTCTTCTGTGAAAACAGATTTTTCGGAAACTCTGGCATTTTCTATGATCTGTTCAGGCCTGGATGCTCCTATCAGCACAGAACATACTTCACCATCTCTAAGGATCCATGATAGAGCCATCTGAGCTAATGACTGACCACGATCATTGGCAAGTTCATTCAACCTTTGTATCCTGGCGATTTTTTCCTCTGTGATATCGTCTCTGTGGAGATATCTGCCGTCTCTGGCTACACGGCTGTCTTCAGGAATGCCATGAATGTATTTATCTGTGAGAAGACCCTGTGCAAGAGGAGAGAAGGCTATGATGCCGAGTCCTTCTCTGGCACATAGATCCTTGGTTCCTTCCCGCTCGATCTTACGATCAAAAATAGAATAACGACGCTGATTGACTATAAGAGGTAGCTTCATTTTACGGGCAATCTTAAGAGCGGCAGCAGTCTGCTCACAGTTATAATTCGAAATTCCGACATAAAGTGCTTTTCCGGAACGGACTATCTGATACAGGGCTTCCATTGTTTCTTCCAAGGGAGTGTCAGGATCTGGTCTGTGATGATAGAAAATATCTACATAATCCAGTCCCATTCTCTTTAGACTCTGATCGATGCTGGCGGTAAGGTATTTCTTGCTGCCGTGATCGCCGTAAGGACCAGGCCACATATCATAACCGGCCTTGGTAGTTATGAGCAGCTCATCTCGGTATTTCATAAAATCTTTTTGCATCAGGCGACCGAGACTCTCCTCAGCAGCACCATAATGAGGCCCATAGTTATTGGCCAGGTCGAATTGCGTGATTCCGTTATCAAAAGCCGCTTCGCACATAGCTTCCATGTTGTCAAAATTGTCTTTGCTGCCAAAATTATGCCAAAATCCAAGAGAAACAGCAGGAAATTTTAGACCGCTATTTCCAACCCTGTTATATGCCATGCTGTCATAACGATTCTCATCGGCTGTGTAGTCATGATGAATATCCATAAAATACCTTCCTTTCGAGAAAACTCATAATATATTACATAGGTATAAAAATATAAAAATCAAATATTATAATTTGAACCCTAGGACGACCCTGACATTTTTGACCTCATATTTTGCATCACTAAAAAGGTCATTTGCGGTTTTTCCTCTGGAAACTGAACCCTTGGTCTCTACCTGTACGCCTCCGTCCACTATCATAAGAGAGTCAGGATCACGGTCATAGATATTTGGAAGATTATTGTACTCATTTAAATCTACAGGACGTCTAACAGTGGTGGCAACTCCTATAAAACCAATATTTGTATACTCCGAAATAATATCTTTGGGATACCATATAATAGGAATACCGGATTTAAATACATAATCAGCGGCATCAGGATCTTCGTAGATATTTTTTTCGGCGCCGGGAGTGGCATCACCTCTCCATAGAGCACCACCTAGAATATGGATCTCTGAAATATCATTTTTGCAATCAGGGTCTTCTTTGAGCTTTGCCGCAAGCTCAGTCAGCGGACCATTGCATATTATTTTTTTATCATTCATTTGGGATCATTCCTTTCAATAAGTCACAGACAATCAGCATAGACAATTAGTCATAAAAGTGACAGGCATTTATCAGCATGTCGACAAATGCATCTCTATCTAAACCAATAGTGACGACTACATTAGGCTTACGGCCTGTGATCTTGCCATCGATATCTCCAATGGTAGCTCCGCGGCAGATACAATTGTCGGTTTCCACATCGATAACAGCATTAACATATTTGAAAATTTCAGGACAAAGAAGAACAGCTGCAGCACAAGGGTCATGAAGAGGGGAACCTGTATAACCCATAGCCTCATGATGCAAAAAGAAAAAATCCAACCATCCGGCACAGACCTTGGCAACAGGATTATCGATCTCTCGGATCCGTTCCACATCTTCTGCGTATATAAGAGCCTTTTCGGTAACGTCCAGACCGCACATTGTAACATTTAGTCCGGAGTCAAATAAAATTTTTGCAGCCTCTGGATCAACAAGAATATTGAATTCGGCAGCCTGGGTCCAATTTCCGGTTGTGATCCCACCACCCATAATTGATACCCTTTGAATTTTTTCTTTTACATCAGGGTATTTCATAATAAGGTCTGCAACATCGGTCTGAGGTCCGGTAGACAGTATTGTTACTTTTTCTGAACTTTCATCAATGATTTTTTTCATAAGGTCAGCACCGGACATATCCGATACCGACGTTATCGGTTCAGGCAGAACAGGACCGTCCAGACCACTTTCACCATGGAAATTACCGGCGGTTATTAGCTCTCCACAAAGGGGAGCCTTGAGACCTTGCGCTCTTGGGGCGTCGATCCCGAGAAGAGCACAGATCCTACCTGAATTATAGGTGGTCTTTTCTATGGTCTGATTGCCGGAAGCACTGATCACTGCTTTGATGTCATATTCTCTTGCTGTATTAATAAGAAGCCAGGCTATGGCGTCGTCATGCCCTGGATCTCCGATCAATATAAGTGGTTTTGCCATTTTGTCTCCTTTTTTAGCTTTAGTTCAAGATTCAATAGGGCAAAATTCAATTCTGCCTAGTATTGATTTTATATGTTGTAATTGTTATTTACAATAATTTTCGACTGTTCATCAATATATGGTTGTGGTGAAATGATCAGGCCATATTTAATGGATTGGAAGTGCTTGACTTTGCAATTGTACTGATTTTATGGTAAAATGCATTTTGCATACAAAATAATACAACAATACAATGCGCTGATACGACATACAACGTTTGTGAGAAACATTTCACATGGTTATACAGAACTGTATCGGCAGTAGCAGCATTTACATAATTTTACAGGAGAGAAAGATTGAAGATTTCAAGAAAAGCTCCCGCAAAAATTAATTTAAGCCTTGATATAACAGGTAGAAGACAGGACGGGTACCATCTGGTGAGAATGATCATGCAGACAGTATCCCTTTTTGACATTATCGAAATTGAAGATGTTTTGAACCCGGAGAACAAAGAGCTGGGAGAAATAATTCTTCATTGTGAGGATCATTCGGTTCCTACAGATGATAGAAATCTGTGTGTCAGAGCTGCCAAATTGATGCAAAGGATCTATAACATCAGATCAGGATTTGTGATAAACCTTGAGAAGCACATTCCATCGGCAGCCGGATTGGCTGGAGGTAGTTCCGATGCGGCAACGGTAATGATGATGATAAGAGACATGTTCTGCCCTGGTATAACAGACAATGAATTAAGAGATGCGGTGGTATCACTTGGAGCAGATATTCCTTATTGCATTATGAGGGGAACTGCACTTTCTGAGGGAATAGGAGAGATACTGACACCTCTTAAACCTATAAAAAAGACCAAGGTTATTTTGATAAAACCTGATGTGGACATTTCCACTCAGATCGCGTATAAGAATTTTGATAATGCCAATTATGTGGAACACCCTGATACAGAGGCACTTTTGGATGCACTGTATAATGAGGATATGAACAGATTCTCGGAGCACATGGCTAATGTTTTAGAAAATGTATCTGCCGGAGAATATCCGATCATATATAAGCTGAAAAGCGAATTAAAGGAGCATGGAGCCTTTGGCTCTATGATGAGTGGAAGCGGATCTACAGTTTTTGGATTATATCGGGAAGATGACAGTGCAGAGACAGCTTATGGCTATTTTAAAAAGAAATATCCGACACTACAGGTTTTTCTGACAGAAACAGTTTAAACAAAGGGAATAGGATATGATTCATCCTATAAATTGGAAATGAGGTTAAATATGACAGAAGATCTTACACTTAATATGGAAGCATATCTACCGCTAAGAGATGTAGTTTTTCATACACTTAGAGATGCGATACTTAAGGGCGAGCTAAAGCCCGGTGAGAGACTGATGGAGATGCATTTGGCAGATAAGCTTGGTGTCAGTAGGACTCCCATAAGAGAGGCTATCCGCATGCTGGAGAAGGAAGGCCTCGCTGTTACGATTCCCAGAAAGGGAGCGCAGGTTGCCTGCATGACAGAAAAGGATCTAGAAGATGTCCTAGAACTAAGAGATGCTCTGGATGAGCTGGCAGTTACTGCAGCTTGTGAGAGATGGAACGAAGCTGATATGTCATCTCTGGAGAAAACTATAACGGAATTCGAAGAAGCAGTAGAAAAAAAGAACGTCAAAGAAATCGTAGCTTGTGATGAATCTTTTCATGATGCTATATATAAAAGTGCCAAAAACGGTAAGCTTGAGAATATTATCAATAACCTTCGTGAGCAGATGTATCGATACAGATATGAATATGTCAAGGATAATACCGACTACTCCGTTCTTGTAGATGAGCACAGGAAAATAATACAGGGTCTTAAGGACAGAAATAAGAAGTTCGTGAGAGAGATAATGCATGAGCATCTGGAGAATCAGATAGAAGCGGTCAGAAGGATAATCGTGGAGCAGAGAAAGAATAAGGATCAGTAATGGAACGGATCTCAGGTATCCCAGCTAAAATAGAGATGGAAACAACAGTCAGGATGTCTCAGACCGAGACTCCTGAAAAGGACAATTACGTCTTTGACGGAAAAGTATATGACACTAAAGAACAGATACTGGTTAGCTTTTGGCAAGGTGATGTAAAGACGTCTATCAAATATAGATATAGAGATAATGTGCTCACCGTTACCCGAAAGGGCGATTATGAGACCAGAATGATATTTGATGCCAGAAGCAAGACATCCTGCCATTATATGACGTCTAAGGGTGAGGTTGTAATGGATATTATGACATCATCCGTAAATGTTACAGATATTATATGTGATATAGGTAAAATAGGAGAAAGTGGCGACAAAACATTAAGCTTGAAATATATGATCATGGCCGGAGATGACGTACTTGGCAGCTATGAAATGATAATAAAGATAAAAAAAGCACTGTGAAGATCGGCTGCCTGATAGACAGATCATTTCACAGTGCTTTTAAATTTTATTCAGAAATAAATTACTTTTTCTTCTTGCCCTTACCGGCATCTTCTGTAGCTTTGATGTTATTGACCTTTTCGGTAAGTCTCGCACGAAGACTCTTCTTTTTATTACCAACAACCTCAGTCTTACCATGAAGTCCTTTGACAGAAACGATATAGAGACCGCTTACACGAGCTTTGACTTCCTTTTTTACAGGAATGGAATCATAGATAGCTGCATCACATATAAGATTCATAACCTTGGGACCGGCCTTGACCTTAACAATAGGAAGCTTGGAACCTCTGGCATACCAAGGGGTACTGGCAAGAACGGCGTCAGGAAGTCCTGCATTTTTCATCTTCAGCTTCTTTTTATCAATGATAAGAAGTGATATCTGCTGAGCGGTAGCCTCGATCTGAGCGTCCTGCTCGGCCTTTTTCTTTTCAGCCTTTTTTCCTAAGAAATAAAGAACTATCGTTGCTACAATAAGAACTGCCAGTAGAACGATCATAATAATCCAAATAGGTGACATATTCCTCCTCCAATTTAACACTAAGGGATTAACCTGTAGTAATTTAAAAACTAACGAATATTTAAATTCACAATTAATATAATTGACAAACTGGGCATTATTTTATCAAATACTGTGTTAAATTGCAATGACATCACAGTATGTAAATAAGAAGAATTTCGAACAAAGACAAACACTTGTAGTTGCAATTTCCTTTACGAGCAGTCCATAAAAGTTTATAATGCAAATGTTTGGCGACAGTTTTAAATGGCACAGCCTATAAACTGTCCGGGATAATAAAAATTGGAGGAAATATCAGATGAATAGAAAATTATGCCTAGTGCTGGCCGGAATAATGACCGTGTCGACCCTTGCAGGATGCGGAATCTCAAAAAAGACAGGAACCAGCCTGGATATAAAATACAACGTAGATGACTATGTTACGCTTTGCAAGTATGAAGGTATTAAAGTGACAGTCAAAGGGAATTATGAAACCAACGATGCTGCAGTCCAGTCTTATCTCCAGCAGACAATTGACAGCGTAGCTCCTTATGTCAAAGATGACAGCAAGACCACCGTTGCGGCTGATTCTATCGTTAATGCAGATTATGTCGGCAAGATAGATGGCAAGGCATTTGACGGAGGAAGCGCATCAGGAGTCAATATCAATGTTGCTACCAATTCCGATGCAATCAAGGGAACCGGGTATATCCAGGGATTCAGTGCAGGTCTTGTAGGCCACAATGTTGGAGAGTCAGTTGATTGTCCTGTTACATTCCCTACAGATTATGGCAATAAGGAAATGGCAGGTAAGCAGGTAGTATTTACTTTCAAGATCAATTTCATTGGAAATAAGGTTGATGCAGCATCCATCACAGATGAGTATGTTGCTGCCAATACCAACAGTTTTGGTGGAGCTACTACCAAGGCAGAACTTCTTACCAAGGTCAAGGAAGCTCAGGCTTCATATGCCAAGAGCAATAAAGAACAGGATACCAGAAATGCAGTCATCGAGCAGATGAAGAAGAAGTGTAAGGTCAAGTTCCCCAAGGATCTGGTAAATAGAAGAATGAAGGAATATGAGGACAGATATGTAGAGACATACGTTGGCAAGAAATCCAAGACTACATTAAAGTCATATCTCAAGAAGACATATAACACAACAGTTGCAGCTTTTGAAAAAGATGTGAAAAAGAATATTGAAGACAACCTTAAGACAGAACTTATTTTTGAGGCTGTAGCCAAAAAGGAAAACATCAAGCTTGATGAAAAAGACTTTAAGTCTTATGTTAAGAATCTTATGACTCAGAATAATGTTCAAAAAGAGGATGCTCTTTATAAGCTTTTCGCACCTAATGCAGCTGGTGGCAAGCAGTACCTCGAAAAAATGTATAAAGCCAACAAGTCAGTTGATTATGTTGTTAAGAAGGCAAAAGTAACGATCAAGCCAGCTGAAGCTACTAAGACAGCACAATAAAAACTGTGTTTTGTTTTCGAATAGCATGTGATATAATTTATAAGATTTTTAACGAATATCAGAAGGGAGTACAATCATGAAACATATTAAAACTCTTAATACAAAGCGTCTTCAGAAGACAGTAAAAACAGGCGGATGTGGCGAATGCCAGACATCATGCCAGTCAGCATGCAAGACAAGCTGTACAGTAGGAAATCAGAGCTGCGAGCATAAGAACTAATCTAATCAGTTCCGAGCATACAGTCTGAAGTACTGTTTATAGCCACGGATCTGCAGGTTATCTTCGATTTATCGAAGAATAGAAGCATACTAGCTCTAGTAATCCTGAAGATTCGTGGCTTTTTATTTTTTTTAGATAGTGAATCTGGTGCGTGATAACGTACTTTTGTAAAATGATATATTTAGTGCATAAGATGTAAAAGAATGCATAGAATTAAAATTAGAAGGTAGTTTGAGATTAAATGATACATCAGTTTAAAAATAATGGTTATAACATCGTCCTCGATGTGGAAAGCGGCGCTATTCATGTCGTAGATGAGATTACATATGACCTCATAGGAATATTTGAGGGCAATTCAAAAGAATTCGTTGTAAAAAACATACAGGACAAATATCCGGAAGTTTCCAAAGAAGATATCGAAGAGATATATGATGAGGTTCAGGGACTCGTAGATGACGATGTTCTTTTCACTCCGGATGTATACGAAGAACGTATAGAAGATTTTTCTAAAAATCGCCCGGTGGTTGTCAAGGCTCTTTGCCTTTCAATTGCCCATGATTGCAACTTCGCTTGCAAGTATTGTTTCGCAGATGAGGGAACATACAATGGACAGCCAAGAGAGCTTATGTCCTATGAAGTAGGAAAACAAGCACTGGATTTTCTAATCCATAATTCCGGTAACAGAAAGAATCTTGAAGTTGACTTCTTTGGAGGGGAGCCCACTATGAATTGGCAGGTCGTTAAGGACCTGGTAGCTTATGGTCGCTCTCAGGAAAAGAAATATGATAAAAACTTTAGATTTACACTTACCACCAATGGACTTCTATTAAATGATGAAATGATGGAGTTCTGTAATAAGGAAATGGGCAATGTGGTTATGTCTATTGATGGAAGAAAATGCATCAATGATAAGATGAGACCGACTATAAATGGTAAGGGAACATATGACATTATCTTACCTAAGTTCAAAAAATTTGCAGAATCCAGACATCAGAAAAGGTACTATGTAAGAGGTACTTTTACAAGAAACAATCTTGATTTTTCCAAGGATATACTCAGCCTTGCTGATGAGGGATTCAAAGAGATATCAATGGAACCGGTAGTTGCTCCGCCAACTGCTGATTATGCATTGAAAGAGGAAGATCTTCCACAGTTATTTGAAGAATATGATTCACTGGCAAGAGAAATGGTCAAGAGACATGGAACTGATAAGGAATTCAATTTCTTCCACTTTATGATCGATCTTGAGGGCGGACCTTGCGTATACAAGAGACTTTCAGGCTGCGGTTCAGGAACAGAGTATCTGGTGGTAACACCAAAGGGGACACTTTATCCTTGCCACCAGTTTGATGGTACTAAGGGTTTTGAAATGGGCGATGTTTGGAAGGGTGTTACAAATATCGATCTTCAGACAGAATTTAAGGGATGTAATGTATATGCCAAGCCTGAATGCAAGAAATGTTTTGCAAGATTCTATTGCAGCGGTGGTTGTCAGGCCAATGCATATAATTTCTCGGGCAGCGTGACCGGTAACTATAAGATAGGCTGTGAACTTCAGAAAAAGCGTATTGAATGTGCCATAATGATCAAGGCAGCAACCGGAAGTGAAGAATAAAACTTAAATATATATTATTTGTAGGGGAAACTAGTAACTATTAAGAACAGGAGTTGACAGAAGAGATGAAACGTATGAAGAAAAGCCAGGGAATTGCGGTTCTCTGCATTATGGTTGCCATAATAGGATTCTTCGGATGGTATACCTACGGAATCATCCACCGCACTAGGGATGGCAAGAAAGATGCTATCAAGCTTGGACTTGACCTTGCAGGCGGTGTCAGTATCACATATCAGGTTAAGGGTAATATACCTAGCGAAAAGGATATGCAGGATACAATTGTAAAATTGCAGAATCGTATTGAAAACGATCTGGGTGAGAATACAACAACAGAGGCCAATGTATACAAGGTCGGAGATAACAGAATCGCAGTTGAGATCCCAGGTGTAAAAGATGCTAATGCTATTCTCGAACAGTTAGGTACTCCAGGTAATCTGTATTTTATCAGATCAAAGGGAGCTGATGGTACAGAAAACTACACAATGGGTTCTGATGGGGCTTATGTACTGGCAAAGGGCAAGACGATCAAGTCTCTCAAGGCTGATGGTTCTATAGTCGTAAGCGGATCAGATGTCAAGGATGCTGAGGGTGGATACCAGTCAGACCAGACAACAGGCAAACAGAGTCCTGTAGTTCAGCTATCACTTGATAAAAAGGGAACCAAGGCATTTGCTGAAGCGACAACAGCAGCAGCACCTACCCATGATACGATTGGTATCTATTATGATGGCAAGTTCGTAAGTGTTCCTTCTGTTAATGATGCAATCAATAGTGGACAGGCTGTAATCACAGGGGAAAAGGATATAGATGCTGCCAATAAGCTGGCATCATACATTCGTATCGGAGGTCTGGACATCCAGCTTAAAGAGGTTTCATCAGAGGTTGAAGGAGCATCACTTGGTGCCAATTCACTTTCAACATCGATTTTTGCTGGTATTATGGGTTTTCTGATTGTAATGATATTCATGGTAATGGCATACAGGATCCTGGGTCTTGCGGCAGACATTGCACTTACATTATATACAGAGCTTATAATCTGCATACTGTATTGGTTTGGAATAACGCTTACGCTACCGGGTATTGCAGGTATCATCCTTTCCATCGGTATGGCGGTAGATGCTAATGCAATAATATTTACAAGAATAAAAGAAGAGATAGGCAATGGACGTAGCGTCGCAAATTCTATAGAAGTAGGATTCCATAAGGCTATGTCAGCTATTCTCGATGGTAATATTACAACGCTGATCGCAGCTGCTGTCCTTGGGGTTGTAGGAACGGGTACAGTTAAGGGATTTGCAATTACTCTTGCACTCGGTGTTGTACTTTCAATGTTTACAGCACTGTTTATATCAAAACTTCTTATCAAGTCTATATTTGCAGCCGGTTGCAAGTCTGAGAAGCTGTATGGTATGGTCAAGAACAGAAGAATCATGAGATTCATCAAGAGAAGAGTGGTATTTATAGCAGCTTCTTCCTTGGTAATCTGCATTGGACTAGTTGCAATGATAGCTTATGCAGCAAATGGGAAAAAGGCATTGGCCTACAGTCTGGAGTTTGCAGGTGGTACTCAGACGACAGTAGCAATGGATAAAGATTATACAGTAGAAGAGATCAATGATAATGTAGTTCCTGTTGTAGCAGACGTGATTCATAGCCACGACATTACAGCTCAGGCTGTTAATCAGGATAACAGTGTAGTGATCAAAACCAAAACATTGGCACTTAAAGAAAGAGAAGCTCTTAATAAGGCAATCATCAGCAAATTTAATGTAAAAGAATCTGACATTGCGTCAAAGAATATCAGTGCTACGATTGGTAGTGAGATGAGAAGAACTTCTCTGATGGCAGTATTTGCTTCAGTAGTATTTATGCTGATATATATCTGGTTTAGATTTAAGGACATTAGATTTGGAAGCAGTGCTATTTTTGCACTGTTACATGATGTACTGATTACACTTGCCATGTATGCGATATTCAGATTGTCGGTAGGAAGCGCATTTATTGCTTGTATACTTACGGTTATCGGATATTCAGTCAATGATACGATCGTTATATTCGATCGTATCAGAGAGAACCTGAAGAACAAGCCAAGTGGCGGAGATAAATTAAATATGGTAGAGCTTGAGGATCTGGCAGACAGATCTATAAGTGAGACATTTACACGTTCACTGTCGACATCATTTACAACGGCTGTAATGGTTCTGATGCTTTTGATCTTTGGCGTATCAAACATCAGGGAATTTGCATTTCCGCTTCTAGTCGGAGTATTATGCGGAGCTTACTCTTCTGTTTGCATCGCAACAGAACTCTGGTATGTATTGAAAAAATCAGCATATAATAAGGCTCACAAATAATTGTAACAACAAATTGAGGAGGCACCATTAGCTAATGGTGCCTATCTTTTAAAATAAGGAGATCCAAATGATAGATATTAAATTCTTAAGAGAGAATCCTGATGTAGTAAAAGAAAACATCAAGAAGAAATTCCAGGATCAAAAACTTCCTCTTGTAGATGAAGTTATCGAACTGGATCAGAAACTTCGTACTGCAAAAGCTGATGGAGATGATCTGAGAGCCAGCAGGAATGCGCTTTCAAAGCAGATCGGAGCTCTCATGAAAGAGGGCAAGAAGGAAGAGGCTGAGGATGTCAAAGCACAGGTCACAGCTAATGCTGAGAAGCTGAAAGCAATTGAAGATGAGGCCAGAGAGCTGGAAGACAAAGTGACATCAATAATGATGCGTATTCCTAATATTATTGATCCGTCAGTTCCGATAGGTGAGGATGATTCTAAAAACGTTGAGATCGAGAAGTTTGGTGATCCTATTGTTCCTGATTTCGAGATTCCTTATCACACAGACATTATGGCTCGTTTTGATGGCGTGGATATGGATGCTGCAGGCAAGGTTGCTGGAAATGGATTCTATTATCTCATGGGAGATGTAGCCAGACTTCATTCTGCTGTTCTAGCTTATGCCAGAGATTTCATGATAGGTAAGGGATTTACTTATGTAATTCCTCCATATATGATCCATAGTAATGTTGTAAATGGAGTTATGAGCTTTGATGAGATGGACGCTATGATGTACAAGATAGAAGGTGAAGATCTTTATCTCATAGGAACATCAGAGCATTCTATGATAGGTAAGTTTATTGATACTCTTAATGATGAGGAGAATCTGCCTTATACATATACCAGCTATTCACCTTGCTTTAGAAAAGAAAAAGGTGCTCATGGTATTGAAGAACGTGGAGTATACCGTATACATCAGTTCGAAAAGCAGGAGATGATCGTTGTGTGCAAGCCCGAGGATGCTTGGGATTGGTACAATAAGATGTGGTCGTATACAGTTGAACTTTTCAGAACGCTTGATGTACCTGTAAGAACACTGGAATGTTGTTCAGGAGATCTGGCAGATCTCAAAGTTAAGTCTTGTGATGTAGAGGCATGGTCACCTCGTCAGAAGAAATACTTTGAGGTTGGATCATGCTCAAATCTGGGAGATGCTCAGGCACGACGTCTCAAGATCAAAGTGAAGGACAAGGATGGCAATAAATATTTTGCCAATACACTTAATAACACATGCGTAGCACCACCTAGAATGCTGATCGCATTTTTGGAAAACAATCTCAATGCTGATGGATCGGTAGATATTCCGGAGGCACTTCGTCCTTATATGGGGGGAACAGAGAAATTGGTTCCTAAAAATTAATGATTAATTTTAAAACTAGATATTGGGCATAATTTGTAGTAGAATAACTATATATTCATAAATCAATCGACTATAATATAGTTATTGATTTTGCTGTATTTTAGTACATTATAAAGATTATAAAGAATCCACAAGGCTTATGCTTTTGTGGATTTTTTGCTAGATGGCCTTTTAGAGTGTACGAGCATATTGCATAATGCAATTACATATATGGCGTGTCAAATGTAAGTTAAAAAGGGATGGGCTTAGTTGCCCGAAGGTTAAATTAGATATTAAAAAGGGAGTGTTTTTATGGGTGATGACAAGAAAATAGTAACAAGTAATCTAAAAGGAAAAAAACAAAACGAAACAAGAAAAAAAGCTAGTGCAGACAAGATTCCATTCAAGAATTCTATTGCATTTAAGATACTGATGCTTATTGCTGCAGATATGCTTTTTATAACAGCGGTTTTAGTGGGAGTATCTACTAATGTCAGTAAAAAAGAAGTATTGAAACAGACTCAAAACTATATGCTTTCTGAATCAAGAAGTTATGGTAAAAACATTGAGAGCGAAAGCTCAGTAGGTCTTTTAAAATTAAGCAATCCAAAGGATATAGGATATACCTTGAAAGATGTTCATATAGACGGTGCACCATCCAGTTATGCATATTTGGTTGATAATACAGGAAAAATGCTATATCATCCTACTGCTTCAAAAATCGGATCGCAGGTAGAAAATTCTGTTGTCAGTGGACTAGTAAAAGAGCTAAAAAGTGGAAAAGTACCGGAATCAAAGTGTGTTGACTATAATTTTAATGGTGTGAAAAAATATGCATCCTACTATATTCAAAAGGATGGGGAGTTTATCATGGTAATTTCGGCTGATGAGTCAGAAATCATGGCACCAATTAATAATATGGTTATGATGAGTATAGCCATTGCAATAGTTCTATTTATCATAGCAATAATAATCATGTATGTAGTTATGAAAAGCATGCTTTTGATTCCCCTTAATACTTTATCGGGAATTGCCAATAAGGTTGCAGATCTTGATTTTACAGAAAATCATGGTCAGGAGATTCTTGACAAGAGAAAAGATGAAGTGGGTATGGTGAGCCGGGCAATCAGTAATCTTCATAATGAGATAACCAGTATCATATATATCATCAAGGATCAAGGAACTCAGTTGGCTAATAGCAATATAGAGTTTAAACAGCAGTTTGATGATATTGTGGAGAATGTAACCAATGTAAATGTTGCGGTGGAAGAAATTGCAACAGGATCTACATCTCAGGCTAATGAAACATCCTCCGCAGGTGATTCAATAGGAAATATGGGCGCTGCGATCGAATCCAATGGTTCATCTTTTAATACACTAGAAGAATCTATTAAGAAAATGAATGACCTGGCAAAAGAGTCAGAGCGTATGCTGACTGACCTCTATGAAATTAATAACAAGACTTATCATACAGTTGAGGATGTAACCGCTCAGACTGATGTAACCAATCAGTCAGCTGAGAAGATCAAGGATGCCGTTGTGGTTATCCAGGACATAGCATCTCAAACCAATCTTCTATCGCTTAATGCTTCTATAGAGGCTGCAAGGGCAGGAGAAAGCGGAAGAGGATTTGCAGTTGTTGCAGAACAGATTAGAAAATTGGCAGAGGACTCTGCTAACAGTGCGGCAGAAATCGAGAATGTTGTTAAGGAACTCATTGATAATTCAGGGGATTCTGTTGAAAAGATGAAATCTCTAAGTGAGGATGCGAAGACGCAGGAAGAAAAATTAACCAGTACAAGAGAGTCATTTGACGGGCTTCATGGTGAGATCACATCTGTATCTAATGCATCAACAGATATTTTTGCGCAGACCAATAAGATAGGCGAACTTAAGAACGGCGTAAGTGGAGTTATCGAGCAGTTGGCTGCTATTGCAGAAGAAAATGCAGCATCTACGGAGGAGACTTCAGCAAGCATGAACGTCCTTACAGAAAGCATAGAGAGATGTAAGACAGAAACCAAGATACTGAATGACCTGTCTCAGAAGCTTAATGAACAGACCAGCAAGTTCAAGTTTGACTGATAAAAAGTATTGATAATAGAGCGCTAGCCAGTAATTCAGCATATGTTGCTGAGGAAAACAGGCTAGCGCTTTTTATATGTGCAAATAAAATTATCTGATATACTGATAACGTTATTAGCAAATTAAAATTAGAAATACACTGATAATGTGATTAGCAAACAATTATTATAATTTAAATAATGTATTGTAATAATTTTTGAATAAAATATATTGAAAAGCAAAAAGGACAGGCAGAGAAACATGAAGAGAAAAGATATATGGATAGGCAAGGCGATATGAAGATAAAAAAAGCAGTTCTTATTACGATAGCAGTGCTTGCAATACTTACAGTTTTCTTGGTAGCTTTAGCCGTGAGACAGCATAAAGGTGAAGAAAGACAAAGGCTAGAAAAGTACCAAAAGGAAGTATCTGTTGAAAAGGCAGAAAAAAATACGAATGCAAAAGGGGAAAAAACTTCGGAAGAAACAAAGAAATCAGAAGCAAAAAAATCCTTAGAAGATAAAAAAACCACTGAAGATAAAAAAGTGACAGAAGAAAACACTGCTAATAACAATGGACAGGCAGTGGCGATTCCTTCTGGAAATGGTGTAACCGGCGGGCATATTGTTTGTATAGATCCAGGACATCAGGCCAAAGGGGATAGCAAAATGGAGCCTAATGGGCCAGGCTCATCAACTATGAAGGCTAGGGTGACCGGCGGAACCAGGGGAACGACAACGGGCATATATGAATATCAGCTTAACCTTATTGTGGCAGATGAACTAAGAGATGAACTCACACGACGAGGATATACGGTTTATATGACGAGAGAGTCTCACAATGTAAATATTTCTAACAAAGAAAGAGCAGAATATGCAACAAGTGTAGGAGCTGAAATAACAGTAAGGATCCATGCAAACGGGGCGGATAGCAGCAAAGTCAATGGGGCTATGACATTGGTACCTTCAAAAAATAATCGGTATGTATCACGTCTTGCATCTGCATCATATAACCTTGGCAAGTCTATACTTGATTCTTATTGTGTCTCGGCAGGTTTTAAAAATCTTGGAGTTCAGAACAATGATACTATGACAGGAATCAATTTCTGCACATCTCCGGTAGCGATTTTAGAAATGGGATTTATGTCCAATCCATCTGATGATACCAATATGAATAATGAACAGTGTCAATCAAAAATGGTTAATGGAATTGCTAATGGTATTGATGCATATTTTGGAAAATAAATAAAAAAACTGTCCTACAAATACTAGGACAGTTTTTTATTATTATCAAAGCTTGATATTTTATGCCTGAGGTCTGATAGAAGATCTCTTTCTCAAACGAGAATCAAGAATTCTCTTTCTGACACGAAGATGCTCAGGAGTGACCTCGAGAAGCTCATCTACATCGATAAAGTCCATTGCCTGCTCAAGAGACAAAACCTTAGGTGGTACAAGAGTCATAGCCTCATCACTTGAGGATGTTCTGGTATTGGTAAGATGCTTTTTCTTGCAGACATTGAGCTCAATGTCTTCTGAACGGCTGCATTCTCCGATAACCATACCACTATATACTTTTTCACCGGCACCGATGAAAAGAACACCACGATCCTGAGCAGCGTAGAGACCGTATGCAACAGATTCACCCTGCTCAAATGCAATAAGTGAACCCTGACGACGGAATAATATATCGCCCTTAAATGGCTCGTAGTCATCAAATATAGTATTGATGATTCCTGAACCCTTGGTGCTGGTCATGAAATCGCCTCTATATCCGATAAGTCCACGTGAAGGAATCTTAAATTCCAATCTTGTGAAGCCTCCGGTAATAGGAGTCATATTTCTGAGCTCGCCCTTTCTCTGAGCAAGAGCCTGAATAACAGTACCGGAAAACTCATCAGGAACGTCGATATATGCTATTTCCATAGGTTCTAACTTCTTACCGTTCTCGTCTTGCTTGTAGATAACCTCAGCCTTAGAAACGGCAAATTCGAAGCCCTCACGACGCATATTTTCAATAAGAACAGAAAGATGAAGCTCTCCACGGCCTGATACCTTAAATGTATCTGCAGCATCAGTATCCTCTACACGAAGAGAAACATCAGTATTTAATTCCTTATATAATCTGTCTCTGATATGACGTGATGTTACAAATTTTCCTTCCAATCCTGCAAAAGGACTGTCATTGACCATGAAATTCATGGAAATAGTAGGTTCTGAGATTTTCTGGAACGGGATAGAAACAGGGTTCTCAGCGTCACATATAGTATCACCGATCTTCAGATCTTCAATTCCGGAGATTGCAACAATTGATCCAATATTTGCTTCATCTACAGGAACACGATTTAGACCATTAAACTCAAAAAGTTTAGTGATTCTAACCTTCTTAATACGGCTAGGATCATGATGATTGACAACAACTGCGTCTTCGTTAACCTTGAGCTTACCATTATCGATCTTACCTACACCGATACGACCAACATATTCGTTGTAATCTATAGTTGATATAAGAACCTGAGTGCTGGCATCAGGATCACCCTTAGGAGCAGGAATATAGTCAAGGATGGTATCAAAAAGAGGCTTCATGTCAGTATTCTCATCGTTAAGGTCCTTAATCGCATATCCTTCTCTTGCAGAAGCAAATACAAATGGACAGTCGAGCTGCTCATCTGAAGCATCGAGATCCATGAATAGTTCAAGAACTTCATCAACAACTGCGTCCGGACGTGCATCTGATCTGTCAAGCTTGTTGACACATACAATTACAGGAAGATCAAGGTCAAGGGCCTTCATCAGTACGAACTTTGTCTGGGGCATAACACCCTCAAAAGCATCAACTACCAGAACAACACCATTGACCATCTTAAGTACACGCTCAACCTCGCCACCGAAATCAGCATGGCCCGGGGTGTCGATAATATTAATTTTTACACCATTATAACTAACGGCTGTATTTTTTGAGAGAATAGTAATACCTCTCTCTTTTTCAATATCGTTGGAGTCCATTACTCGTTCTTCAACGACCTGATTGTCACGAAATGTACCGCTCTGCTTGAGCAGTTCATCGACCAACGTAGTCTTGCCGTGATCGACATGAGCAATAATAGCAACATTTCTGACATCATCTCTTGTTTGGAGCATTAATTTTCCTTCTTTCGTTCTTAAAAAAGATTCGGTATACCAAAAGTCATTTCACTACATGCGCATGCACTCACATATATAAAACACACACAAAATAAGAAAAATCACTTTTGGTACCGAATATATGAAACAAACCAATTTATTTTATCACAGATTTTTCGGATTTCAAGTTTATATTATAGGAAAGAAAATTTTAAGACCGAAAATCATTATAAATAGGTATAGATTTTGTCAGGATTGATAGGGCAGAAGCAAGTAAAACGGGCGTTATGGGGCCTGAAAAAGAATATTGAGAGAAAAAGTAATATATTTGCAATATTTTTGTAACTATGATATATTACCGAATACCTTTTAGACTATTATTTGATAACTGATATAAGAGTAGAGTTTAAAAAAGTTTTGAAAAAGGGAAATCGTCGGAGGATTGATTTTGAGTGAAGGAAAAATTTTAGCTATTTATGGTAATGGACAAGGGAAAAGCGCTGCCGCAATAGGCAAAGCAATAGCCACTGCCGAAATGGGAGAAAATGTTGTCGTTATCCAATTTCTTAAGGGACTGTATTCTGAGGAATATTTAAACCGACTTGAGCCGGAGATCAGATTTTTTAGATTTGAAAGAAGTCAAAAAGCGTTTTCAGATCTTACTGTACATGAGCAAAAAGAGGAAGAGGTCAATATTAGAAATGGCTTGTTCTTTGCCAGGAAGGTTCTTACTACAGATGAATGTAAGATGCTTATTCTTGATGAAGTGTTGGGGATAGTAGCTGAAGGATTGATCACAGAGGAAGAGTTGATAGGCTTGTTCCAGGCAAAAAATAGCGAACAGGATATAATACTTACCGGAACCAATCTCACGGAATCTGTCAAAAATGCCTGTGATGTTGTAATGAATATATCAAAGGAAAAGTAGGTCTGTTTTCTTTAGATTTTTATAGTAAGAAATTCACTGAACATAGATACGTATAGTAAAATATTTTTTAAACATAGATACATATAGTAAAACATTTTTTGAACATAGATATATATAGCAAAATACCCTTTGAACTTAAATAAAGATTCAAAGGGTATTTTTTTATTTAATTCCGTTTAAATTATATTTGAATTATATTTTAATCCTATAAAACCAAGATAAGATCATTAAATTCAAGTAGTATTATTAGAAACTAGCCTACATCTTCAAACTGTGAATTGTAGAGTCCTGCATAGAATCCACCCTTGGCCAGAAGCTCGTCATGGTTACCATGCTCAACTATATCTCCGTTGTTCATGACCAAAATAAGATCTGCATTTCTAATAGTAGATAAACGATGGGCGATTATAAAACTGGTACGACCACGCATGAGATTATCCATAGCTTTTTGTATTCGGATCTCTGTTCTGGTATCAACAGAAGAAGTGGCCTCATCTAAGATCATGACCTTGTTGTCTGCAAGTATAGCTCTGGCAATGGTAAGGAGCTGTTTCTGACCTTGCGATACATTGCTGGCATCTTCATTCAGTTCCATATTATAACCGCCGGGAAGCGTCTGTATGAAGTGATCAGCATGGGCAGCTTTGGCAGCTTGTATTACCTCTTCATCTGTAGCATCCAGTCTTCCATACCTGATATTTTCCATGATCGTGCCCTGGAATAGCCATGTATCCTGAAGAACCATACCAAATGCTTCTCGAAGAGAGTGTCGGTTATAATCTTTGATATCTATTCCGTCTAATTTTATCGCACCAGACTGAACATCATAGAAACGCATTAGAAGCTTGACCATAGTGGTTTTGCCTGCACCGGTAGGACCAACAATGGCGATCTTCTGACCTGGCTTAACGTCTGCACTGAAATCATGGATGATGATATGCTCAGGGTCGTAACCGAAATGTACATGATCAAAAGACACAGCACCTTCGAAGCGGTCAACAGAAATTGCATTTTCAGTAGCCTGTTCTTCTTCATCCTCTTCGAGAAAAGCAAATACTCGCTCTGCAGCAGCAGCCATTGATTGCACCTGATTTATGACCTGGGCGATCTGCTGAAGTGGCTGGGTAAAATTACGTACGTACTGGATAAAGGCCTGAATATCACCAATTGTGATCACACCTTGTATTGCCAGAAGTCCACCGGACAGTGCCACGCCGGCATATCCCAGGTTGCCTACAAACATCATAACAGGCTGCATCATGCCGGAGAGAAATTGAGATTTCCAGGCAGAATCATATAGAACATCATTGGTTTTTCTAAAGGAGCCAATTGTCTCTTCTTCCTTATGAAACAGTTTTATGATCTGATGACCACCATAGGTCTCTTCTACCTGTCCATTGATATGTCCGAGATAATCCTGTTGCGTGCGGAAATACTTCTGGGAACGTTTCATGACAAATGTCAGAAGACCTGCAGAAATAGGAAGCAGAACAAGAGCGATCAGAGTCATTAGCGGTGAGATCGTAAGCATCATTATCAGAACGCCCACAAGGGTTGTAATTGAAGTGATGATCTGAGTTACACTCTGATTTAGTCCCATTCCGAAAGTATCAACATCATTGGTGATCTTGGAAAGTACTTCACCATAAGTTCTACTTTCAAAATACTGCATAGGCATGCGATTGATTTTCTTGGATATGTCACGTCGAAGCCCATAGCATATCTTCTGAGAGATTCCCGTCATTATCCATCCCTGGATAAAATTGAAAAAAGCACTTCCAAAGTAGAGGATCATTACAAAGATAAGTATCTTACCGATCGCAGTAAAATCAATTCCACCTGTTCCGGATATTTTCTTCATAAGTCCCTTGGAAAGGTCAGTAGTGGCATGTCCTAGAATCTTTGGGCCAATAACATTAAAAATTGTTGAACATATAGCAAATATGCCTACCAGTAAAATAGCTATCTTGTAACTGCCTAGATGGGCAAGTATTTTTTTGAGAGATCCCATTAGATCTTTTGGTTTTTCAACTGCACCCATAGGTCCATGCCCCATAGGTCCTCTAGCCATAGGTTTACGTGGAGCAGAGGAATTCATTTCTTTTTCTGTACTCATGCCATGTATCCTCCTTTTCTTTCTTTTTCAAGTTCCGCCGCTGATAATTGTGATGTGGCAATCTGCTGATATACCTCGCAGGTTTCCATAAGTTGGTCGTGTGTACCTTTTCCGACCAGATTACCATCATCAATGACCAGTATCTGATCGGCATGGAGAATGGTACTTATTCTCTGAGCCACGATGATAAGGGTTTTATCTGTAACTTTTTCTGAAAGAGCATGGCGAAGTTTGGCATCGGTCTTTAGATCGAGAGCTGAAAAGCTATCATCAAATATATAAATATCGGGATTCTTGGCAATGGCTCTGGCGATAGAGAGACGCTGTTTCTGACCGCCGGAAACATTGGTTCCTCCTTGGGAGATGCTTCTGTCTATTCCACCGGACTCTTCATCTATAAATTCACTGGCCTGAGCTATTTCTATGGCTTCTTGAAGCTCTTCATCAGTGGCAGATTCATTACCGAAACGAAGATTGGTTGCAATAGTCCCTGAAAAAAGATTACCCTTTTGAGGTACGAATCCGATCCTGTTTCGCAGATCACCCAGAGTGATATTCCTGATATCATGTCCATCTATTGTTATATTTCCGCTTGTTACATCGTATAATCTTGGAATCAGACCAACAAGAGTTGACTTGCCGCACCCAGTGGAACCGATTATAGCAGTTGTCTTACCTGGAAGCGCCTCAAAGTCAATGTCGCAAAGGGCATCTGTTTCGCCGCCTGGATAACGGAAATTAACGTGATTAAATGCTATGACTCCGGATTTCTCTTTCGAAGAAAATGCCTCTGGAGAATCGGGATCAGAAATAGTTGATTTCATTGTGATGACTTCATCGATACGCTCAGATGCTACAGCTGCTCTAGGGAGCATGATCGATAACATTGTAAGCATTAGAAATGACATGACGATCATCATTGCATAAGTTATAAAAGCAGTCATGGCACCGACCTGCATGACACCTGAGTTGATCCGGTGACCGGCTACCCATACGATAAGTATGGACAGCCCATTCATGATAAGCATCATGACGGGCATCATAAATGTCATTACACGGTTTGTGAAAAGAGTGGTTTTGGTAAGAGCAACATTGGCTTCATCGAAACGTTCTTCCTCTCGATCCTCACGCCCAAATGCTCGTATTACTGAAATGCCGGTAAGTATCTCACGGGATACCAGATTGACACGGTCCACCAATTTTTGCATAAGCTTGAATTTGGGCATGGCAACAGCCATGAGGAAGCCTACAACACCGAGAATGACTACAATTGCCAGAGCTATTACCCATTCCATTCCGGCACCGGTATATGCTACCTGTATCAATCCGCCAATGCCTAGGATAGGAGCGTAGGCGATCATTCGTAGAAGCAGAGTGACAACCATCTGAACCTGCTGGACATCGTTTGTGGATCTGGTAATAAGCGATGCAGCAGAGAAACGATCCATTTCTGCACTGGAAAAGCTGATGACATTGGTAAATACTTTATCACGGAGACTTCTTCCGACTCCTGCACCTACACGTGATGCAAAGAATGCAACTAAAACAGCCATAGCGGCCTGTAGAAGTGCTAAAAGCACCATTTGAAGTCCTTTATGTATTAGATATGCTGTCTGAATGGCATCCATATCCATTCCTGCTTTTGAATCTACTGCTACTGCAAAGGCAACGCCCATAGATGAAGCAAGAGACTCACCCATAGTATCAAGGGTCTTTTCAACCTGTTTTCTAGAATTGGAAATGGTATCCGCTGGAAGCTGACCGGCCTTGGCCATCTGGAGAAACAAAGGTCGTATATCAGTATATCCATCTTTAGATTTTAGTGAAGAAAATGCCTTCGCCATAGCTACACTTCCTGGGTTATTTCCAGGTGCGGCATTAGAACCGGGAGCTGATGTATTGGCAACTGCACCATTAGAACCGGGAGCTGATGTACTGACACCTGCACCAAAAGAAGCTTCTATTTTTTTTAGCTGTGACTTACTGATGTGTGACATCTCATAATTCAGCAAAAGAGGGACTCTAAGTTTTTTATCAAGGGTGCTCCATTTTTTGATAGCAGAATCTTTTAGTTTATAGATATTGCCATCGACATTATACGAATCTTCCCATAATTTCTTCTCGGAATCTTTCATAAAAATTTCTGCAGTATTGTATTCCTCAGCAGTGATTGACTGCGGAACAGTGTGGGATATTCCGTTATTTTGGATTCCAACATCGATAATGTCGGAAGTATACGCTGGAAGAGAGAGATCACAGAATGCTTGTATGAAAAGCAAAGCGATTATCAGGATTATTGACTTCCAGTATGGAGCCAGATTTTTAAGTATCTTTCCCATAAAAATTCCTTTCTTAAAAAAACGATTATTTCATCTCCAGATTTCTTTCGGATTCCATCTGATCTATTGACTCACTCATGGCCTGATATAGCCTATCCAAAGCCTTTAGAATATTAGTGATTTCATTGGTAGGAAGTCGTTCTGAGATAAGATCAAATAATCGCTGAGTGCTGGATAAGATCTCGGTTATTTTTTCTTCCCCGGAATCGGTTATTGAGACAAGGGTATATCTCCTGTCATTTGGATCAGGGACACGAAGAATGCAGCCCTGCTTTTCCAAC
This sequence comes from Bacillota bacterium, assembly GCA_029779695.1. Classification (GTDB taxonomy): domain Bacteria; phylum Bacillota; class Clostridia; order Lachnospirales; family Lachnospiraceae; genus Lachnocurva. The sequence continues at coordinate 35,321 of JAKPAB010000207.1, forward strand.
TGTTTAAGAGATCTGGATACGGCGGCCTTCATCATATGAGTCTTTTGGGATATCATAGATGCCGAAATACCATTTTCTGCTTCGTGCTTTTTTACATATGAATAGATCTGAAAAAGAATACGAATATCGGAACGTGCCAGCCCACATGATGCCATTTCTGGTGGCTTCATTGTATGAAATTGTCGAAATGCATGTAGTAAACGTTCCTCATCAGGATTGACTTTTAGCTCTTGTTCCAAAAATCCCTTTTCAGAACTGTCAGAAGAATTATATCTATCAGAAGCCTTATTATTAGGATCAGGAGCATTCTTGTCAGAATAAATATCTTGCATATATAGCCTCACAGAATAATAAACGAAGTTAATAGTTAACAG
>JAKPAB010000214.1 GCA_029779695.1 Bacillota bacterium
TTATTATTAAACGTTATCGTCATTGCCGGATCCATTTACTTCTTATTTACGATTAGTTCATCAATGACCTTCATTAGTTTATTGATTGTTCCGGTTTTGTTACTGGTTATCGTACCCATCAACGCTCGTTTGGAGGCTTACTATAATGACTACCAGACTAGGGTTGGAGAGATTTCGAGCCGCATTAGTCATAAGTTTGTCCATATTCGTCTCATGAAAGCTTTTCGCGGGGAGCATAGTGAGGCAAGAGATATGGGAGAATCTTTTGATCACCTGACATCAAATTATAAAAAGATTATTGGCTGGTCTTCTTTCCAAAATACACTGATCAGTAGCTTGATGATGGGGTTTATTATCTTGATTTTTGTCCTGGCTGGAGGCGAGGTGGCTAGAGGAACAATGACAATGAGTTCATTAACGACCTTTATCCTTTATATTACCCAGCTCATTGATCCCATCTCAGATGTTTCGGATGCCATGACCGAAATAAGCGAGTTCAGAAGCGTTTCAACCCGCTTAATGGAAGTCTTGAAATTGGCAAAAGATGATGACAACAACAATTATTCTAGTATCGAGAGTGCAGCTATTCGTATGTCAGGGGTTCAATTTGCCTATGATACAGAACGTATATTGAACGGCTTATCTGTTCAAATCCCTTCTGGGACACATGTTGCCATTGTTGGGCCGAGTGGTTCTGGCAAATCGACAATCTTTTCTTTGCTGATGAAATTCTACCAGGACTATCAAGGCAGTATCCAAATTGGTCAGCAGGAGTTAAAAGATTTATCACCTAGTCAAGTACGTCAAATGATTTCCTACATCCCTCAAGATAATACTCTGTTCCATGGGACCTTACGCGAAAACTTACTGTATGGAAAAAACAGTGGGGTATCTGAGGAGCGCCTGTATGACATTTTAGAACAGCTGGATCTGACCAAGTTGGTGAATGAATTAGAAAAGGGAATTGATACTAAAATTTCAGATAGTGGTACAGGCCTTTCTGAAGGGCAAAAACAACGCTTCAACATTGCACGCGCCTTTATGATTGATCATCCTATCTACCTGCTTGATGAGGTAACAGCTAATCTTGATAGTGTCACGGAAAGCATTATCAGTAAAGCAATTGATAAGTTTACAGCAGGAAAAACCCGCTTAACGATTGCCCATCGCTTAAATACGGTTAGAGAGGCAGATTATATTTTGGTTTTAAATAAGAATGGCTCTGTTTCAGACTTTGGAAAACACCAGCAGTTAATCCAACGGAACCAACTTTATAATCATTTCTTGTCTGAATTACAAGCAGCAGGCTAAAAACAGTTAATCCGAGATAGGGACCGTCCCAAGAAAGGGATTGTTAGAGACATACACAAATAAGCTCAGTTTCTTGTGTCGCACAGGAAACTTTTTTATTTCTGTGGTTCATGCTACAGGGTATAGACTATTTTTAGAGCATAGAGCGAAAATACCTCCGTCGACTATTGATTAGTATAGGACAGAGGTATTGCTTTTGTATCTCAATTGATGGCGGTGGAATCACGTTATTCGGTACTTTTTTGAAACAATTGCAAACATGAAATACCCCCTTTAAATTGAAGACTTGGTGATGTTGTGTTATGATAAGAAGTAATAAAAAAAGATGAAAACGCTCCATCTTGTGTTTTAGGGATTTTTATGCTGATAAGAAAGATATTCATCAATGTATTGCATGATTTCATTTTTGTCCAACTCTTCACTACCGATAATTCCTAGAAAGCGAAGATGGGTTCTAAAAAAAGCCGCGTAATTGAGTTGATTCGAAACCAAAATAATGTGGTCTAAATATCCATTGGGCCTAGAACGAATAGCTTTT
>JAKPAB010000216.1 GCA_029779695.1 Bacillota bacterium
ATATTATAGGGGTTTAGGAAATAAGAGGTTTAAGGACAATAAGGATAAAGGAGGATTTATTCCTTTATTCTATTTCTACTAAACACCATTTTCTCTAGTTCGTCTATAGTATTGATACCTGAGGACTTCCTAAGCCACTCCATTAAAATATTCTCATTTTGTTGATTTGTAATAGCAAAGTATAGATTGTAAGGTAAAGAATCAAATTTATCCAGAAGGATTATTAGCAACGAATTGCGCATTCCTTCCTTAACGCCTACATCCTTAATCCTCATTCCCACCTCACTGTCCACCAGCCATTCCTCCAGAGCATTAAGCCCCTGTTTTGTAGCCCTTGTTACAATTTCTGAAATTACTGTTAAGTACGCCATCCGTTCTTCTTCATCCTTTATTTTCTTTATGAGGTACATAACCTTCGGCAGCGCTTCATTAAAAGGTAAGGAATTTTTCATAAATGGAAGAAATACCAGATTCAGTTTATCAGCCTCATTAATAGGAAAGCCCGAACTAATTTTTTGATTAATTTCCTTATGCACTCTTTCTCCATCAAGTCCTGATAAATCTACAATTTGAGTATTATAATACACAGAACCAAAACTCCTCTGAAAATTGCTATTTTGCTTGCTTCCAAAATTCAAGATAACAGTTCTAACCTGCATACCATATTTCAAAACTATGCTCATATCATAAACTGATATACTCTGGAAGTCAGGTTTTGATTTAATATTAATAATTTCAATATGAAGTAGCGAATCATCTTCAAGCAGAAACATTAGAAGTGGCTTTTTATAATTTTCTATCTGCTCCACTTCAACAACTTCTTTGACTGCTGGCAAATCTAAACCGAATTCTTCAAAGGATAAGCCCTTAAAGATTCTATTAAAATATCCTTCAATAAAACTCTTTTGTTTAAAATCTGCTCTCATAACTTTCACCTCTTGCCTTAAACTTTATCTTTCAAAAAATAAAAAAGCACATTCTCCTTAATTACTGCCAGTATAAACCTGGCTGTATAAAGAGAATATGCTCTCCGCCTGTGTCACTAACGCTATTGTAGCGCATATTAAAGAAGAACACAATTACATTCTAACAATTACTACTTCCATCTAACCTTATCCCTTTAACCCATATTCCTGTCTTCATATGCCTAAATATCCTTTCCAGCCATTTCTCTCAAATCTTATAAAAGCCTTTCTATACTGCTCTTCAAATGTGTCCTTAGTTGGGTGCGTCAATTTGCTATTAATATTACTAAAAATATCTTCTGCTTCGTTTTTTGTAATCTCACCAAAATACACACATAAAGCCAGAATATTATTGTGTGTAAGGGTAATGAACTCATCCAGCCACTTAAATTCAGTGTAATTATCTGATATTATTATTGGAATTCTCAACGCCTGGGCATATCCTGCGCATTCACTTTCTCCTGGACCGATTACCTTTTTCTTATCTTCGATGATATCTCTTGCAAGTATGTTTATAGATATATCTTTCTTCCTATCTACAATCCTAAATATACTCCCGTCCTTATGAATGGCTTCGTTAATCAAACCATAATATCTTCCTGCATTTTTCTTTATTTCAATGTCATATACAAATTGAGGAATGATGATTTCTTTAAATAAAAGTTCTAAAATGTCCAATCTGTTAACCCTGGCTAAATTAATCAGGATATCAGCATCAGATATGGCTCCTGAATATCTCATGTTAATAGTCCTCTTCCAAGGGATACTCATATCCGAATTGTTCTGGAGCCAGTCCGATAAATTCAAGGCTGGTTTTCATGTTCTTGTATGAAATATTCCCTCTTTCGTAGTTGGTTTTTATAAACTCAATATATTCCTTTGGTACATATATTTCTCTTGATGAGGTTATCAAGTCTATACTGTAGCCTTCCCGTCTGGTTAAAGATTGGAGTTGTTCCGTATTTTCCAGTGAACAGATGTCTACCAGTTCCTCATACTTGTCAATAGAACATAAATTAAGTTGGATAAGCCTTTTTAACATCGCCTTATAACTTACTTTAAAATAATTGTGCATTCTAATGATATGCCTTGGTAAAACACTGTCTTTATCTACATTGACAATTTTATAAAATACTTCTTTTACATAGTCTTCAGGCATTAAAAATTCGGAAGCAAATACATCCGCTTTCACATCTTCCGCTTTATGCTTTTCATCATCCAAAAGGATTTTTTCTTTTTTCAGGATGTCGGCATTATAAATAAGATGGTATAGTTCATGAGCACCAGTATAGCGTTCATGTCCCAAAGTAAAATTGCTGTTTAAATAGACAATAAACTGTCTCTCAAAATAGGTACTAAATCCTGATAATTCATCTGTATCCAATGGCTTTCTTATTAAAAATGCAGCCTCTGAAAGAATATCAAATATATCGGAAAGCCCTTTCCTTGCAAATTTTATTCTTACTTCTTCTGCCAAATCTTTGATTTGCAGTCTGAAGGATTCTTCTGGGAGATTCAAATTATTCTTTTGCAATCTTAACACTCCTCCCACAGTGGCTTTCTCTTTTGTGGTTTAAACTCTCCATCGTATATTTTCTTTTGGTAAATGAACATCTTTATCATATCCTGGAGTTTCTCAACTTCTTCAACGGTTTTTTCTGAAAAGTTTTTCTTCCTGAATAGTGTAACTAAATCGTCGTCTTCTTCATCTTCAAAAAGAATGTTTATATCTATATTCAGAACTTTGCATATGGCATTTAACTCCACAGCCGATACAGTCCTGTTGCCGTTTTCTATTTTGCTCAATGTTTCCCTGCTCATGTTAATCCCCTTTTCAGCAAGTCTTTCTACTGCCTCAATCTGGCTTAATCTCCTTGCCTCTCTAATAGCCTTTATTTTTAATCCAATAGGAATATCCTTTGACATCTTTAATCCCTCCTTTTTGTAATATTATATTACACCAACATTGGTTTTGTGTCAATATTTTATGCATTTATGTAATATTTTATTACCTTTGTATAAAGTTATACTTAATTCGTTAAATAAAATTTTTGCACTGATTTTTTGATTTTCTATGAACTCACCTATATAATACCCGAAAATCTCTTGCGAGGAGTGGTTATAATGATAAACTTAGAAGTTTTTAGGCTGGAACTGAATTACCTGAAGCAAGTTGTAAAGGGTATATTAGGGGATAAGGTTTCAGGGGAAATAGGCGAAGCAATTGAGGCCTTAACCCTTTATTTTCTTAACCCTGCTACCTATAATTCCTTGTCCCTATCTAACATCCAAACAATTGAACAGTATATAAATCAAATCCAGCAAAAATTAATACCATATGAATATAAACAAATGCTTAACAACATCCCTACAATAAGGAATTTTTTAGAGAAAGTAAAACTTGAGATACCCATGTAATGTACTAATAAAATAAGGCAGGCTTTACAGGATATACATCCTTATCCCCAAAGCCTTATTCCTTTATCCTAATTTTCCTTATCCTCAATCACCTTGTTCCCTTATAAACTGAAATAAGTCTGAATTATCCATTTCCCTAAAATCATCGGCTTTTATAATATTTGTTAGTACTATCGAGTTATTGTTTTTACTCATTTCACCGACTAGAGTAAACCTAAAATCTTTATCATAGGTGCGTATTTCGGTAACATCCGGCCACCCATTCCGGGAACATCCGGACAGTATAACGGAATAATCCGGACAGCATTTCGGTGACATACGGACATCTTGTCGAGCCAATAAAAAACTGGTACCCTTAAACTCAGATTGAGTAAAAGGGGGCCGATATTATGAGGAGGCTTGACATGCTGAAAGCACGAGAAATTCTAAGACTAAAACACCAAGTAGGACTATCTCTACGAGAAATTGGACAATCCTTAAGCTGTGGTAAAACAACCGTATCAGAAATTCTAAAAAGAGCTGAGAATGCCGGTATAACCTGGCCGATAGAACTAAATGATAAACAACTGATGTCTCTGCTCTATCCCCCGGTCAAGAAAGAGGGTTTGCCCCCTGAGCCAGACATGGAATACGTCTTCTACGAAATGAAAAAGAAAGGCGTTACCCTGATGTTGCTCTGGGAGGAGTATAAAGAAAAACATCCGGATGGTGTCATGTATACCCAGTTTTGTGAGCGCTATCGGAAATTCAAAAAGAGCAATGCCATTACTTTGCATATAGAGCATAAGGCCGGGGAAGCTATGCAGGTCGACTGGGCAGGCCAAACAATGTCCTATGTAGATCCCAATTCTAACAAGAAAAAGCTTGCATACATCTTCGTGGCTGTACTGCCAGCCAGTGCATACCCTTTTGTCTATGCTTACGACGATACGAAACTCCCTAACTGGATAGACGCCCATGTAAAGGCTTATGAATACTTTGGCGGTGTCCCTAAGATCACCATCCCGGATAATACTAAGACGGCCGTTAATACGCCGGATCTTATTGATCCTGTACTAAACAAGACCTATAACGAAATGGCAAGACATTATAGAACCACTCTGATTCCTGCACGGGCCGGTAGACCCAAGGATAAAGCCGCTGATGAAAATATGGTGGGCAATGTATCCAGAAGGATCCTTGCACCCCTTAGAAACAGACAGTTCTTCAGTATCCATGATATCAATCAGGCTATCAAAGAGGAACTTGTAAAATTCATTAACCGTCCTTTTCAGAAGATGGAAGGTAACCGTCTGACCGCCTTTGAGAAAATCGACAAGCCCTTTCTTCAGCCACTACCGGCAGCAAGGTATGAGTATTCCGAGTGGAAGGAAACCAAGGTCCAGTTTAATTACCATGTCGAATACGACGGTTTCTTCTACAGCGTCCATTATTCCCATGTAGGACAGGCATGCTCGGTTCGCGCCACTGCCAAAGCCATAGAAATCTATCTTGGGCATGAAAGAATCGCTGCTCACCCAAGGAACTACAATACTTTCAAACGCTACACCACCCTGCCCGAGCATATGCCTGAGGAGCATAAAGCCGTAACAGGATGGAGTAATGACCGGTTCCTGTCATGGGCTGAGAAAATAGGTCCCAACACCCGGGAGCTCATCCAGCGTGTGTTAGACAGCCGTGAATACTCTGTGCAGACCTACCGTTCTTGTATGGGGATTATGCGTCTTGCCAAGGATATCCCAAAGGAGATCATGGAGAAGGCCAGCCGGGAGGCTCTTGATAGACAGATTTATTCTTACAAGTACTTTAATATCATCCTCAAACAGACAGCAGCGAAGGTCAAGGAGGAGCATGCTGAAAAAATCATTAAGCACGATAATGTCAGAGGCAGCAGTTCTTATATAGGGGGTGGGATCCATGCTTAATAACCCTACCATAGAAAAACTAATGGACTTAAAACTCAAAGCCATGGCCCAGATGATGAGAGAGCCCGATCATACCCTTGAAGGGCTATCCTTTGAAGACCGTCTGGCCATTATGGTGGAGAAGGAATGGCTAGCAAAGAAGAACGCAAGGATTAAACGGCTTCTCAAGAGTGCTTCCTTGGGTCTTAATGCCTGTATCGAAGATATTGACTACTCCCCTCAAAGGACAATCGATAAGCAGGTCATCAAGACCCTCTCCACCTGTAATTTCATAGACCAGAAGCTCAATATCGTAATCTCGGGGAAAACGGGTAGTGGGAAGACATACTTGGCCTGTGCATTCGGGAATAACGCTTGCCGACATGGGTATACCGTCAAGTACTACCGGATCCCAGAACTCTTACTAGAGCTCCAGTATGCCAAGTCTGAAAACAGCTATGGCAAATTCATGGCAGGGCTTAACAAGATCAAGCTACTCATCCTGGACGATATCGGCCTCAAATCCTACAGTCTTGAAGAGAGCCGAGATATCCTCGAAATTGCCGAAAGCAGGTACAATCGAGGTTCCACCATACTTTCCGGACAAGTCTCCCACACCCAGTGGTATGACTTATTTCCGGATCCAACCCTCGCAGATGCCATCATGGATAGGTTCATTCATAATTCATATATCCTCGCTCTTGATTCCAAGAAGTCTATGCGAGCAGTGGCAGCGGAGAAAATCATACAGGATACCGAAATGGGAAAAGACTCACTTTAGATATTGCAGTTGGGAAGAAATGCCTGTATAATTGTGGTGCGAAAAACTCCATAAAGTACAAGTATGATACATGAACAAGAGGCTTCACCATGGAGTTTTCACTGTATCCCACCGTCGTTTAGATACTTTCTGCTGAAATTATCTCTGCCTGCAATGCCTATATCTCACGGAAGATTACTACTAAAGTGCTTATACATGTTATCCTGCACTATACACCCAACTATCCTAAGATGCTATTTAAGGCTGAGAACCTCAACCCCACCGTTTTGAACCGAATAGGAAAAAGAAAGCGAGCCTAGTTAACAAGCTGCTTGATGGTTATCAGTGCAAATTCTAGGGGGACAGGTAAAGCAGCAACGATATATCTACCATCCAATACTAAAGCTCCGACAAGATATCTTTAAACATCGGAATCACTGTCCGGATAACGCCGGAACAGTGTCCGGATAATTCCGGATTCGCCGTCCGAATGTGCCGGAATATGCAGATGGAAATATATCAGGTTTTTAGGGGTGATTATAATGGAATTATTAAAATTAGTTAATGCAATAATTGATCTAATAGAAAAGGACCTTGTAAATGGGTTAATTTTGTTAGTAATACTAATAATTATACTATTTATAATATCTATACTGTCATATAAAAATAATAGATTATTGCAGAGATTGGTGAACAAAATCCCTTTTATTCGAAAAGAATATGTTCTAGTTGCTAATTTTTCAAAAAAAGAAGGGAAAATTGATGAAATTATAAAGGATTATATGGAATATGGGTGTAAGGTATTTAAACTATACACATTCAGAGATTTTGATAAAGATGGAACAATAACTAAGGAAAAGTTAGAAAATATAGTTAAAAGACAACAAAAAACAATACAGAAGGCTAAAAGAATAATGAAAAATGGGAATTCATTAATATATATTGGGTTTCCCCATGTACCATTAGGGTTTCTAGATGGAGTTAATTTTTCTGATATTGATGATCCAATATTATATGAATATCAAGGAATGGACTCAGAATGTTTGGGAAAAGGTTTTTTTGAACTAAAATGTATATATAACACGGAAATTGAAATAGAACAAACACTAAATAACTATGATTCATTAGATAAAGAAGTTGTCTTAAAAATAGAACAGTCTTTCAAAATAAACGACGATGATATCAAAAAAGTTGTAAATGTTTCTTCAATTGTATCCTTAAGTTCCAGTAAAATCGGTAGATGGAAAATAACTAACTATGCTCAAATAGATAAATACCAGCGTGAATTTGAAAAAATGCTAACTGAGATGAAAGCCAAAGGTGTTGAAAAGATACATTTATTTGCTACCACACCAGTATCATTAAGTTTCAGTTTAGGTAGGGTGATTAATCATTATCATCCTGAAATAATTGTATATAACTATAATAACGGGACTTTTGACTGGGGTATAAACTTACAAAACCGTGAAATTATTGAGCCAGTGTCGCAATAGATAAGTTAAATAAGAAATAGGCAGAAGATTCAATTTTCTATGTCGTAGTTGTAGATTTATGTGTCGTAATAATGGAGGAGGAACTAATGAAAACTAAAAAAGGGAAAATTGTAGTTTGGATTTCATTTATTATATATTTAGCACTGCTAATAAAAATCATACTTTTTAAATATCCAATGCCTATGATAAAAGAAATCTTGAAAGGTTGTGAAATACC
>JAKPAB010000220.1 GCA_029779695.1 Bacillota bacterium
GAAACCTGCAAAATTTGATAGCATTGTACAATCTATAAAACCGCTTTTCTAATGATAAAGAATTTCATCAACAGACCGGTTTTATCAACCGTAATTTCTATTCTCATCGTTATTTTAGGGGTGCTGGGATTGTTGGCTTTACCCGTGACACAATATCCAGATATCGCACCGCCTACAGTAAGCGTATCGGCAAATTATACAGGAGCCAATGCAGAAACGGTGATGAAAAGTGTAGTAGTGCCGTTAGAAGAACAAATCAACGGGGTGGAAGGAATGAGCTATATCACTTCTTCTGCGGGAAATGATGGTTCGGCGAACATTCAGATATTTTTTAAGCAAGGAGTTAATCCAGATATCGCTGCGGTAAACGTGCAGAATAGAGTAGCCAGAGCTACACCGCTTTGGCCAAGCGAAGTAACGCGTTCTGGAGTGGTAACGCAAAAACAACAGACCAGTGCGTTAATGTACCTCTCTTTTTACTCAGAAAATAAAAAAATAGATGATGTTTATCTTCAAAATTATTTGAATATCAATGTTATTCCAAACATCAAAAGGATTAATGGAGTAGGAGATGCCAATGTAATGGGTGGAAAAAATTATTCCATGAGAATTTGGCTAGACCCCAATAAACTAGCTGCTTATGGACTGAATCCTACAGATGTTACCGCTGCAATAAACGAACAGAGTAGAGAAGCGGCAGCAGGTTCTATCGGACAAAACAGTGGAAGTTCTTTTGAATACATCATCAAATACGTTGGGAAATACAACAGTAAAGAACAGTATGATAACATCATCATTAAATCTTTAGGAAACGGACAACACCTCATGCTGAAAGATGTGGCTAAAGTAGAATTGGCCGCGCAATCTTATACAGGAAGAGGAGAAAACGGAAATTCTCCAGCCATCAGTATGGGGATTTTCCAAACGCCGGGTTCTAATGCACAAGACATCATCAATGATATCAAAGCTTACCTAAAAACCGCTGAAAACGACTTCCCAGAAGGGATTCACTACACCGTAAACTTTGATACCAAT
>JAKPAB010000250.1 GCA_029779695.1 Bacillota bacterium
TTCTTCAGTTTTTGATAAGTCTAAAAACAGGCTAAAATTATATGTTCCAAAAGGCTCTTCCAAAGCCTACAAAAACGCAGAAGGATGGAAAGAGTTCACAAACATCATAGAAGAGTAGGTTCTTATAACTCAACAATACTTCCGGTCTACATTACCCATTGAAATAATGTAAACCGAATTTTGAAATAAAATATTTAATGCCAAGCCGGCTTAGGAATAAGAAAAATATTGTAAATCAGTTCTAGTAATAACCACAGAAACTGTAAACTCAATCGGTTCTTTTGCAATTTAGTTGAAAAGAAGAGTTCCCAGAACTAGTTTTCTTTTCAGTAGCATGAGCTTTGCCTTTCCATACATCATTCGTTTTATAGTCTTCAATTTATTAACAAAGCCTTCTACAATTCCATTAGAAAAAGGGTATTTTATTCCATTTTCAACAGCTTTCATATCCAGTATGATGCCTGTGATAAAGGTTTTTAATTTTGCAAGTTCAGTATCTCTATATTCATTTATCCATTCAGCTAATTGTCCACCATTGGGCTCTTTGAATATTTTATAAAATGATGTAGCAGCATTGTAAATTTCCTTAAACCATGGAATAGATATCAATGTCTGTATCAGTATATCTTCTTTTTCATCCAATTCTTTCATTCTGATTCCTTTATCTACAATTGATGAGATTGTTTTTACAGGTATCAGTGGTTCACGATTATCTTGTGGCTTTATTTTCTTTATTGATTTCGGTCTGTCAGTACGTCTTCCTTTACGTCCTTTTGACAAATATCTATAATGATCATGAAATGGAGTTTTACTGCCTTTAAATCCCAAGTTCTTTATTTCATGAAAGATATTGACCAGGCTTTTTCCATTTGAATATTCTGATTCTACGTATGAATCAAATTTAAAGTATTCATTACGTGGGCTGCTTTTTCTTGGGGGTAAAGATGTGTAGTTTCTATATTTTCTGACGGTCTGTCTGGCTATCTTCAATTTTTTAGCAATCGCACCTATTGAGAAACCTTTATCTTGAAGCTCCTTAACTTCATTAAACATAATGGTTCTTGAATCTGTATTATTGTTGACCTCCTGTTTTTTATCTCCAGACAGTTTGTCATTGCAAATCTCCTGAATATCAGGTTGAATACACTTTTCTTCGGGGGTGATTTCGTTTCCAGAACGTACTGCATTCCTATAGTCCGAATAGTTCTCACTAATAGTTTTTGTTACACAGTCCGACATGTTTTTTATCAGATGAAACCTATCCGCCACTTCTATAATACGTTTTCCTGATAAAGCTATAGCTGTGGAATATTCGGTAGATCTGTCTCTGCTTACAAGGGATACCTGTTGATGGCATTCTAGCCATTTACTAAAACTATCACGTTCTCTATCTCCCAATAGATCAATAACGTGTCCGGTTCCCAGATTTACGATAATACTTCCATAGTTGATACCTTTTCTGAACGCCCAATCGTCAATTCCGATATTGGTTATTTCCTTGTTTTCTGGAATTCTTATTCTGTGTATGTCTCGAAGTACTGTAGTATTGCAAAGTGGAATACCCATTCCGTTAAGAAGACTGCTGGCATCATTGGACGAACTCATCAATCCATGATGTGTAACTACCTGTTCACAACGTCGCGTCCTTCTTCTATACCTGAACACCTCATTGCCTGGTTGTTCTGCAAATGTTTTTTTAGAACAGAAATCATTTTGACAAAAGAATTTTCTTGGTCTGAAATGAATGACGACCCTTTTACCTAAAACAGGAAGATCGGTTATGACTCGCTGATACTGGCTATGAATCTTTTCGCTTATATGACCACAATAAGGACAGATGCCATAATCCAATACGGATTTTATATATAACTCGATTTTATTATTGCCAATAACGGCTGATTCAACAACCATATCTGATGGAAGATAAAAGGATGATAGATTAAGGCTGCTATTAGCTTCATTTATAGCTGAAATATGATGGCAATGTGCGTCTATTGTATTATTTTTGTTGCAATTAGGATCTTTAAGCATTGTTTTGTAGTATTTTGTTTGGTAGCTTAAAATTACAAAATATATACTTAATATCCTAATTATAAATAGATTAATATATTACTATTAATGTATTATATTATACAAAAAACTTGAAGAAGTTTTGTTTTATCAGAGTTCTTTAGGAACTATAACGATACGTCCTTTCAACTAAATTGCAAAAGAACCTCCAATAGCAGGAATAACCCCATTTTATCTGTATCCTTCTAGTCTACACTTTAAATAGTTCTCAATCATCAATTCTCAGAAACCTGATGTAACTTTTGGCAGGCTATTTCCTTTTTAATTTGAATTATCTTTTTCACTGAATATTGTTGCCGTGAAAATATAAATATCTGCATCTTTCCATCCCTCCCAGCCTATACCAGCTTTATCACGGGCACAGTGCCCAAGAAAAGTCTCCTTATCCCAACCGGTTTCAGTAGCTACCTGTGGAAGAAAAACCCCACTGCAATATCCTTGTGATATATAAATGCCATGCACACCCATTTCTATTTCGGATATATCCTGAATCTTCTTCATTGGCGACAATACAGAGATTTCAATATCAACATCATCCAACTCATCTTCAGTAAGCGGAGAAAAACGTGAATCATTTATTGCTGCCCATATTGCCTTATCATGCACAACCTTTAGCAATGGTTTATCGCCTACCATTTGTCCGATACATCCACGCAAAGAACCATCCTTTCTATGAAGGGAAACAAAAGCTCCACATTTGGTTTTGAGAGCAGGAGAACAGTTATTAATATCCAAAGCAGGTTTCTCTGAATCCCAGAATAAATTTTCTATAG
>JAKPAB010000257.1 GCA_029779695.1 Bacillota bacterium
TTATGATCTCCGTCACGATCGTCATACTTCTTCTTATGATCTCCGTCACGATCGTCATACTTCTTCTTACGATCTCCATCACGATAGCTATGATGTTTTCTCTGATCTCCATTACGGTCATCATAGTTTCTTCTACGATCTCCGTCACGCCTGCCGCTATGCTTTTTCTTCTCTTCAAAGAATTCCTCTGTTGGAATATCCTCGAGATCATCACCCATCTGATCCTTAAGAAAGGCAGCTGCGAGTTCAATAGCGGTGCAATCTTCATCATTCAGCTTCTGCTCAATGATTCTGACCATATCTTTCATATCATTATTCTGTTCTACTTCCAATATCCGATCCAGAATCTTTTCTGACTTAGCAGTTTTAACATCTTCTGCAGATGGTACAGTTCTAACTTCAATCTTAGTCTTACAAATTTTTTCGATCTCTCTCACCTTATAGATTTCTCTTCCTATAACAAGAGTAAAGGCACGTCCCTTTTTTCCTGCACGGCCTGTACGGCCTATTCTATGAACATAATATTCCACATCCTGAGGAACATCATAGTTAAAAACTGCTTCAACATCATTTACATCAATACCACGGGCTGCAACATCTGTTGCGATCAATATATCTGTCTGGTCACCTCTAAATCCTGCCATAACACGATCTCTTTGGGCCTGTGACAGATCTCCATGGAGACCAACTGCAAAATATCCACGACCTACAAGATTTTCAGCCAGATCATCTACCATTCTCTTGGTATTACAGAAAATAAGTGTACGCTTAGGATTATAGTAATCCAACAAACGTGAAACTACCTCTTCCTTATTCTTTCTGCTTACCTCATAGTAATACTGTTTTACCAATGGAATAGTTAATTCCTTGGCTTCCATATGGAGATAAACAGTACTTTCCTTCTGGAATTTCTTGGTTATTTCCAGAATCGGCTTTGGCATAGTGGCAGAAAAAAGTGCTGTCTGATGTTCCTGTTCCATTCCTTCCAAAATAGTATCTATATCCTCACGGAATCCCATATCAAGCATTTCATCGGCTTCATCGAGCACGATTGTTTTCACATTATCGAGCTTCAATGTATGCCTACGCATATGGTCCATGATACGTCCTGGTGTACCTACAACTATCTGGACATTTCCCTTGAGGGAACGGATCTGCTTCTGTATATCCTGTCCACCGTATATAGGAAGCACCTTAATCCCGGACATATACTTCGCATATTTTCTCATCTCTTCTGCTGCCTGAATTGCAAGCTCTCTTGTAGGACACAGAATAATTGCCTGAACTCCCTCATCCTCTGGATTAGCTACCTGAAGTACAGGAATAGAAAATGCTGCTGTCTTACCGGTACCGGTCTGAGCCTGCCCTATAATATCCTTTCCTTCAAGCATTACAGGGATCGCCTTGGCCTGGATCGGTGTCATAACCTCAAATCCAAGCTCCTTCACTGCACGCAGAATTCTTTCGTCAATATTTGAGTCCTCGTATCGTAATTCTTCCATTTAAAACCTTTCACCGGGAATTTTTCCACCCGGACAAACGCACAGAGTCGTACCCCTGCGCAGCACTCCGACCATACTTTTTGACGTGAAAATCAAATTTTTGATTAACAACTGTCTGCATGCGGAGCCTCAACATGTACCGACTCCGAAATGGAACCGACACTTACACTGCATTTACTGATTTTAACTTTTTATGTATTCCTGGGAATTTTAATAAGAATTGTCTGATAAACACATACACTTTATCATAACACAGACTGTCAAGTCCCTATTGTTTTTATATCGCATCTTTGCATGTATCTGGCATACGACAGCCCTGTTTATTGGGATCCGGTCTAAATAGTAAAAATAGTAAAATGCCTAATACTGCAATTGCAGCAACTGTTGCTGGTCCAAATCTTACAGCTCCCATTGTGACTCCTCCGATTTGATATACAATCAGTGATATTGAATAAGCCATTATATTTTGAAATGCAATTGCGAACCAAAAAAATTTCCTTGAATTCATTTCTTTGGCGGTAGTGGATATAGCTGCCAGGCATGGTGAATCAAAAAGATTAAAGAATAAAAATGAAACAGCTGCAATACTTGTAGGGAAAAATGCCGAAAATGCTCCTCTCATTGAATTTGTATAATTATCGATTCCACCAAGTCCTGACAAGACTCCCATCGTTGAAACAATGCTTTCCTTTGCCACAAATCCGCTTAATGTAGATGATACGGCTTGCCATGTGCCAAATCCTAGTGGTGCAAATATCCAGGCAATTGCTCCTCCAATAAATGCAAGTAAGCTATTTTTAGTATCGACCAACCCAAATGCTCCATTCTGTACTCCAAAACTTCCGAGGAACCACATTACTACACAGCATAGAAACAATATCGTTCCCGCTTTCTTTAAGAATGCCCATACTCTTTCCCATACATGAATAAGTACACCCTTCAGTGCAGGTATATGGTATTGTGGCAATTCCATTACAAATGGTGCAGGTTCTCCCGAAAATATCTTCATTTTTTTCATTATAATACATGAAACTATAACAATAATTATTCCAGCAAAATATGTGATTGGTGCCGCCCACCAGGCTCCACCCATCAGGAATCCAGATATTACCGCTATTACAGGTAGCTTGGCTCCACAAGGAATAAAGGTTGTCGTAATCATTGTCATACGCCTGTCTTTTTCATTTTCAATTGTACGTGTTGCCATTATACCCGGAACTCCACAACCTGATGAAATAAGAAACGGTATGAAACTTTTTCCTGACAGTCCAAACCTTCTAAATATTCGATCCATTATAAATGCCACACGAGCCATATAACCACAATCTTCAAGAAGTGATAGAAATAAAAATACTATTGCCATTTGTGGTGCAAAACCTATCGGAGCTGCAATACCACCAATAATGCCACCAACCACCAATGATTTGATCCAATCCGCAATACCAACACTTGTAAGTGCCTTACTTATGCTTGGTTGTATCCAAGCTCCAAACAACGTATCATTCGTCCAGTTTGTTACGGTTGTACCTATACTTGTAACTGCAATATAATATACAAGAAACATTACAGCCGCAAAAATTGGAAGTGCCAGTAATCTGTTTGTAACAATTCTATCGATTCTATCTGAAATCGTCATAGAATTGTTTTTTTCTTTTTGATAACAGTTCGTGAAACCACCCTATTAATGTAAGAATAACGCTGATTTGTTATAATGCTTTCCGCATCATCCTCCATCTCATTTTCACAGTCCTTAATATGATCTTCAATATGGTTTTTCAAATAATCTGAAATCTGAATTTCTTCAGTAATTTTACTATCACGTTCAAAAAGCTTAATTGCATACCAGCGAAGACTATTCTTATCAACAGTTTCACTTATGGATTCTTCAATGTGTGCGATTACATGTTCTACACTTCCAGTAAAAACATGAGGACGCTCTACTGCTTTTTTTGATCTTGCAAGTTCAATTGCTTTTTCTACGAGCTTCTCACCTCCCTCACCTTTTAATGCACTAATTTCAACTACTTCACATCCCAATTCTTCTCCCAGCTTATGGATATCAATCGTATCACCTATCTTCCTGACAATGTCTATCATATTCAAAGCAATTATCGTAGGTATATTAAGTTCCAATAACTGAGTCGTAAGATATAGATTTCTTTCTATATTAGTTCCATCTACAATATTAATAACTCAACTTTCCCACCAGCATAACTGTGGAAAACGCTTGATTTTTCAAGTAAAACAACTTCATAAATCGGTGCCTTGACATTAAAATAGCACCAAATCTTTGGTATAATAAGTTCACCACAAACATTACCATACAAAGAAAGGTGCTGAACTTATGATATACCAAAATACCCAAAATGAAAATCCTCAAAATCAGTTTTCTTATGCTCTAAAGGAACTTCAAATCGGAAAACTACTACGAAAATCCAACATTACAAAATCTTGTGGTATTTCTGCGTATGAGGTATTTCAATTTTTACTACTTTTAGCTTTTCAGGGAAAGAACCTGTTTCGTTTCCTGAATTCGAAACATAAAGAGCTGGCAGTTTCAAAGAATACTTATTATCGTTTTCTCAATGAAACTTCCTATAACTGGAGCAGGTTTCTTTTGCTCCTTGCAGTTAAAGTCACTACTGCATTTGATTCGCTTACCCGACCAGAGCGGGTAAAAGTCCTGGTTTTAGATGATTCTGTTATCAAACGTAATCGCAGCAAAACGGTAGAACTGCTTGCACGTGTCTTTGACCATGTGGAGCACAAATATCAGAAAGGTTTTACACTCCTTACACTTGGCTGGTCTGACGGATATAGTTTTATTCCAACTGGATTCAACATGCTTTCTTCCGCGGAAAAAAGCAACCGTTACAACGAAGTATCTTCTGACATGGATCATCGTACAAATGGCTATAGATTTCGTAAGGAAAGTATGATGCATAAAACGGATGCTGCAATTCTTTTGATAAATAATGCACTGAATGCTGGTATAAAAGCGGATTATGTCCTTATGGATACTTGGTTCACCACAGAGCCAATGATCAAAGAGATCCTAAAAGCAGGCATGGATGCCATCGGTATGGTCAAGCAGTTAAAACAGCGTTATACCTATCAGGGCAAGCAATACACCCTCTCAGAATTAAAGAGATTTGTAAGTTTTGCAGGTGCTAGAAACATCTTTGGTTCATTGGTGGTCACAACCAAAGCCGGGATACCAGTTAAGATTGTATTTGTACGAAATCGAAACAAGAAAAGCGAATGCTTATATATCCTAAGCACAGATGCTTCGCTGGAAGATGCAGAAATCGTACGTATTTATGGAAATAGATGGTCAATCGAATGCTTCTTTAAATCATCTAAATCTTTCTTGAAGTTAGGCACTGAATTTCAGAGCCATAATTATGGGGCAATGGTAAGCCATACAGCCATTGTATTCACAAGATACACCATTCTAGAATGGATTCGCCGGAACCGAAACGATGAGAAAACGTATGGCGAATTATTTTTCATGTTCTGTGAAGATATCCAGGACATAGATTTAACCAATGCACTTCAAAGCCTGATGGCTTTGTTTGTGGAACACATAGGGGCATTATCAGCAGATATCACATCCTTCATCAAAAGTAAAGTCACTGAATGGATGATGTCTCAAGCCTCATTTATACAGGCTTTATTTGGAAATGTTTGCTGGGAAAGTTGAGTGATTTACAGTTGTTAGTTGGAAGAAGTAGTCATTACGAGCGTAATAACTGCGCCAGGAACTGACGCAATGAAAAATATATCAAACAGCATCTTGGATGTAAAGATGAAAAGATAAAAAATAGGTTTGTTTTGGAAATTAATTGCAGGATATAAGAGGTTTGAAGTAAAATTGCTTCTGAGAGTAAGCAAATAATTTAACTTCCAGTAAAAACTTGCTATCAGAGAAAGGAGCAGCATGTTTGAAATAAAGGATTGTGTGGACTATGAAGTAGCGAAAAAGCTTATAAGGGAATACTCAGAGATTAAAGGTACTGAGAGCTGTTTTGTATCGTTGGATAAGGAATTAGCTGATCTCGGCACATATTATAAAGATGGTGCCTTGTTGATTGGATTTGAAAATGAGAATCCTATAGCAACTATAGCAATTAAGCGTATTGATAAAGACACATGCGAAGCAAAAAGGCTTTATATTAAGCCTGATTATCGTGGCAAAGGTTATGCGAGAGTTCTTATGAATGAGATGCTGGATAGAAGCAGGAAATTAGGCATAAAAGAGGTCACATTTACTACCAAACCAGAAGTTATGAGCATTGGATATGGACTTTATAAGCGTATGGGATTTGAAGAAGTAAATTGTACTGATGGTGTGGCATCTATGAGAATGATTTTGTAAGCAATTAATTTGTAGAGCAGTTCTATCTGAATTTAAATGAATTATTAGCCATTTTCGAGGTGCAAAAATCCTGCGAAAATGGCTATTTTTCTTGATTCTTACTCGTATCATAAAACAAATGATAATGTAACATATGGTCATTGATGGTTCGAATTATAGGCTTTTCCCCAATACTTTACCCTTTACGATGGTCTTTTCAAATAGTACCCTTGGAAAAAATCTGCTCCTAATTCCTTCATTGTTTCAAACTCGCCTTCGGTCTCGATTCCTTCGGCCACCACGCTTATTTTTCTTGCATGAAATGCATCAATTATTTCGCGCAATTGTTCCTGTCTGTACGTATCTTTATCAATATCGGTCAGTAATGTCCGATCTATCTTTACAATATTAGGGTTAGCAGCATCGATCACATCAAAATTATTAATGCCTGTACCAAAATCATCTATGGCAATCAGGTTATTACTAATATCTGCATATTTTCTTTTTATCTGCGCAATTTCTACTGATAAATAAGGGTATTCCAGTGACTCGAAAATCATTGCATTCTTTTGTCTGCCATAGTACGAAATAAAAGCATCAACTTCCTCTTTACTAAAAAATTCACTGGGAAATGTATTAACCGATAAGTATTCCTTACATCCCCTGATAAAAAATGCTTGAGTTGCACCAAATAAAGTAGCAACCTCTAATACATGTAATTTGTCCTGCTTTTCATATTCCGCTATAAGTTCAGTTACATCCATATCGTGGGGCCTCATAAGTGCTTCCCACGCATAGACAGTCTTTCCATCTGGGTAAAATATTGGCTGAAAGACATAATCTATTTTCAATTCATTTAAAGCAGCTAAGATATCTTTGGATAATGGTAGATCATCATAATAAATCATAATACTTCCTTGCCTTTACAATTGACCTATTTTTTCGCAACTCTCACAACAATATAGTATCATTATAACGACCAATAAACAAATGAAATATAGATAAATAATTGACTCAACTTTCCCATCCCTATATCGGGAGAGAATGCTTGATTTTTCAAGCAATTTCAGTGGCTCAATTGGTTTATTGACATTAAAATAGCACCATTTCTTTGGTATAATAAGATTAGCGAAATCAATAAAATCCCAAAAGAAAGGTGCTAATCCTATGGTA
>JAKPAB010000258.1 GCA_029779695.1 Bacillota bacterium
ACCAGTACTTATACCATAGCATCAGGCGGTACTGAGAGTTTGTACTACTTAGGAACATATGAGACAGAGCCGATAATTCAAATAACAGCTACGAGTGGAGAAATAACAAGCCCAAGCATAACAATAAATGACCTATCTTTCACGTATAACTTCATTATCCCAAATAATAGCACATTAACAGTAGACTGTAGGAATTATACAGTCTTTATGTCATCTGATAATGTCATAGCTAACTTTAGCGGTGATTTTCCAGTACTTGAACCAGGATATAATTCTATTAGATACAGCAGTGCTAATGGAGCAACAGCACAAATCAAAATAATATATAGAGAGAGATGGTTATAAGGAATGGCACAAAAAGAATATATTAGACTGTACGATGTAACAAATCGACTTATAGCAGTCTTAGAAAATGCTTATAACATAGAGATTGAAGAAAAGCTTGGAGAAGCTGAGACATTATCATTTTCTCTACCATTCCAAGACCCAAAAGCAGACTTATTAATGAATGATGAAGAAATCATATACTATGGCAAGAGGTACATAATAACACAAATCACAGATGGCAGAGATGAAGAAGGCAAGGAATCAATAGAAGTCTTTAGCGAGCTTTGTTATATCGAGCTGTTGAATTATGTCAAACCAAGAGATTTTGAGGTACTAAATTGTACACCTGAGCAGGGACTCGTCAAGATTTTAGAAGATACACACTGGCAAATAGGGACAGTTGAAGGCAACATAAGCAACAAGTACAGTCTAAAAGAGACAAACCAAACAGTGCTATATCTGATTCGTCAATGGGCAAAAATAACAGGATTAGAGATACTATGGGATAGTATAAACCGCAAGGTAAGCCTGGTAAATCAAATAGGCAGTGATAACGGTGCAGTTTTTAGATACAAAAAGAACATAAAGAGCATTAAACGCACAATGCAACCACCAGCGGCAACTGTACTATATCCGTATGGGGCAAACAATATAACTATTTCAGCTTTCAACAACGGCAAAGAATACTTGGAAGACTATAGCTGGTACATTTCGCAAGGATTCAGCGAGAATGAAGCAAAGGCTAAATTCAGGAAGGAATACATATGGCAAGATGACTCGTTCCTG
>JAKPAB010000261.1 GCA_029779695.1 Bacillota bacterium
GTTAAGTTGGCAGACATTAAATGATACATTTGAATCAGGGTGGTAACGGATGGGTATAGACTACAAAGCGCTCGGTAAAAGGATCGCAAAACGCCGGAAAGTGCTCAACCTGACGCAGGAAGACGTGGCGGAAGCCACCGGCCTGAGCAATAATTTTATTTCGAATATAGAAAACAGCTACTCGATCCCCAGCATCGATTCTCTGCTGAAGATCTGCGAAGCGATCGACACGACCCCGGATTATCTCCTGCTGGGCAGTGTTTCTTATTCAGACGCGGAAGAGGACCTGCGCAATAAAATCAGCGAAAGGCTCAAGCTGTGCAACCAGAAGAAGCTCAGGCTGATTGAACGGTTTGTTACATGGGTTATAGATGAGGATGTATAAGTTATTTACTTCATGAACTTTTATAAGATGTTACTGCTGGCACGTAGTGTCCAGCAGTAAAACTCAAGAATCGAAAGCGACGGATTTATAAGATCAATGATAAGGGAAGACTTCATCGGACAATTCTACTTGTAAATGTTCTTGGAAAAGTCGAGAAACAAGATGCTCTGCCAACCGTTCATAGTCTTTTCTATAGAACAGTTTATCAATGAACTTGCTAGTTGTCTTATATATTTATGTAAAATATTATGAATGACGTATTAAAATATCTTTTGGACGATGAGTCCTTTAGATCATCGACGCAGTGTGCTCTTGATAGCATGAAAAAGTCCTGAAAATGCATGCAACACTTTTTAGGCTTAATTATTTTTCAGCAATGACAGTATCATTGTTAGTAATCGTTATTGTTATATGGTAAAATTTATTTAGGTATTTAGTTTCAAGACCCTAAGTGAAGAATTTAGCGCTTTACCACAGAGCCAGAACCAGGGAATATTTGCTGTCTAATTGGAACTTGTATCTGTGAAAACTGGGTTGATGAAAGATAGAGGATTGAACAATAGCCTTTGAAAATGTGTCAAGTAATTCCAATAATACTGGGAGTATGGGAATTACATCAAAAAATAATGAGGAGTTAACAAAGACTAGTCAAATTGGCAGGAAGTTTTACAAGAGAATTCTATATTGTGTTTAGCTATATAGTAGAATATTAGTTGAGAGGAGGAATAGATAATGATTTTTGATTGCGGAACAATGTGGCTTAGAGCTGATTTCCATCTCCATACCAGAGCTGATAAGGGAAGATTCAGATATGAAGGCGAGGAAAATAGTTATATTACAGAATATATACACCAGATGATAAAAGAAAAAATAAATCTGGGAGTTATAACAAATCACAATAAGTTTGACAAGGATGAGTATAAAGCGTTGGCAAAAGCAGGTAAAAAATTTGGTATATATTTACTCCCTGGTGTTGAGCTATCAGTTGATGATGGAGCAAACGGCATTCATACATTGATAGTATTTGACCCGGAAGATTGGCTTAAAGATGGTGTGGATCACATAAATGCTTTTATTGCGTCGATGTTTGCTGGAAAAGCGAATTATGGAAGTCCAAGCATCAGGACAAAGTATAACCTGATTGATACAATCAAGCATTTGGATGAATTTGCAAAAGATTACTTTATAATAATGGCGCATGTTGAGCAGAACAATGGCTTCTTCAAAGAATTAGAGGGCGGACGAATAATAGAGCTTAGTAATCATGAGTTGTTCAGGACGAACGTGCTTGGTTTTCAAAAACTAAGAACCAGAGAGTTATATGACAAGTTAAAAATGTGGTTTAAAGGAAGAATTCCAGCACTTGTTGAAGGCTCAGATCCAAGTTGCGTAGAGGAGATAGGAAAGGGAGAAAAAATATACATAAAAATCGGGGACTTCAATTTCAAAGCTGTTAAGTACGCATTATCAGATTACGAGGGAAGGATAAGCAAGACTTTGCCACCGTTGAATAAAGCATATATCCAGTCAGTATCTTTTGTAGGTGGTAAATTGGACGGTGAAAGCATTTGCTTTTCGCCCGAAATGAACAATCTGATTGGTATTCGTGGTAGTGGGAAGTCAACGATAATCGAAATTATTCGATATTGCCTTGATATTCCGCTAACCGAAACATCACAGGATATACAGTATAAAAATAGAATTATAGCTAATGGATTAGGCAGCGGTGGGAAAGTAGTCATCAATGCGGTTGACAAATATGGCAACAGCTATAGCATCGAGAGGGTATATGGGCATAGTGTCAAGATATACGATGAAGATCATAACTTAAAAAACATTTCTGTAGATTCAATCATTCAAAACCCCCTTTATTTTGGCCAAAAAGACTTGTCCAGTCCCCGTGAGGGATTTGAGACTGATCTTATGGATAAGCTTATGGGTAAAACGCGGACAGGTATCCTTCAAAAGATAGAGGGTAAAAAGACAGAGGTCATTTCAAACATTCAGCAATGGATGAATTTAAGAAATTCTGCCGAGCTGAAAAAAGAATTTGAAGCTCAGAAAGCCGATCTTCAGCATAAACTGAAAGTTTACAAGGAAAGGGGTGTTGAAGAAAAGCTTAAAAGACAGGTAGCATTTGAAAGAGATGACTTAAAATTAAGCGAAATACTTAAGAACCTGTCAGCATTCAAAGATGCGTGTTATAGATTCTATGAAGAGAATAAAGCAAAGCTAGATGAAATCGCAGCAAAGTACGAATCCGCTGAAAACCAGAATACATTTGACAGGATATTTAGATACCTTAATGAACTAATCAGCGAACTGGAATTATTACAGAAGACTGGCAGCAAAACGGAAGAATATATAAAGAAAATCAAGGCCGAGATTGCCGATTTCAAAAACAAGAAAAATAGTTTAGAAGAAGAGTTCGCCAAAATACAACGAGAAATCAATATCCCGAATCTTAATGCAGATGAATTTGTAAAAATAAATAGAAGCTTGAATATACTCGAGGTGAAGCTTGCGGAAGTAAATAAAAACCTAACTAAAAGAGAGGAATTATTTGAAACTATTAAGAGAAATCTTGCAGAGCTTAATGACCTATGGCTGGAAGAGTACAAACTCTATGAAGCAGAAATCAAGAAAATAAACGATGCGCAGAAATCCTTGAAGATAGAAATCAAATTTAAGGAAGAGAGAGGACGCTTTAGGGAGCACCTGAAAGAAGTATTCAGGGGTTCCGGGCTTAGAGAAAACCACTATACCTTTATAGTGGAGAATTTCATAGATTATATAGAGGTGTTTTTCGACATAATTAAGAGAGAAGGCAGTAAAATCAAGGGTTACATTACGGATACCACATATGCCAATTTTGTTACTAAATTTACGGAATACATTTGTGACTTGTTAACCTACAAAGTCCCGAATAAAATTGAAATATTATATCATGGCAAGCCGCTTATGAATCATTCACTAGGGCAACGCGCTTCCGCGCTTATACTTTTCATTTTGGCGCAAAAAGACAACGATTTGGTAATAATAGATCAGCCTGAAGATGATCTTGATAATCAGACTATTTATGAAGAAGTCATTAAAGTGATAAAAGAGGTAAAGCCTGAAGTACAATTTATTTTCGCCACACACAATGCAAACATTCCTGTTCTCGGTGATGCTGAAAAGGTAATTGCATGCGAATATGGAGAAAAAATCAGTGTCTTTGGCGGCAGTATTGATATGTGGGAGATACAGAGTAAAATAATAAGTATCATGGAAGGCGGGAAAGATGCTTTCAGGAGAAGGAGGGAGATATATAATCTATGGAAGTACTAGAACTTCTCGAAAGAATCGAATTGGGAGAGAACAGTACAACGCAGTTCAAAGAAAACGTTACTAATTCTGAACAATTGGCTCAAGAAATGGTAGCATTTTCCAATGCTTTGGGCGGCTTGATTATAATTGGAGTAAAAGATACAGGAGAAATTACTGGATTAAGTCCTGAAGACATAAGAAGATTGAACCAAATGATTTCCAATGTTGCTTCTGATCAGGTTAAACCTTCAATACATCCTCTGACCTATACAGTAAAGGTTAATGATAAAACTCTGCTTGTTATTGATATCAAGCAGGGCATTAATAAACCGTATTGTACAAGCAGCGGCGTATATATTACTAAGTCCGGTGCAGATAAAAGACGTATTTCACAGGAGGAGCTTCAAAGGTTATTCCAGGAATCTCAAAGATATCATGCCGATGAGTTTATAGTGCAGGATACTAAGATTATTAATGATCTAGACAAGAATTCATTTAGCGAATATTATAAAAAAGAATATGGGGAAGATGTAACAGATCTGGATATTGACATAAAACAGATATTGGAAAACCTGTATCTGGCAAAAGATAATAATCTTACTTTAGCCGGACTTTTGCTATTTGGGAAAAAACCGCAGACTAAAAAACCCATGTTTATAATAAAAGCAGTAAGTTTTGTTGGGAATGATCTTTCAGGAACTGCTTACAGGGACAGCGAAGATATCAAGGGAAACATACTTAAGCTTTATACTGACAGCATGAGTTTTATTACCAGAAATTTGCGTAAGGTCCAAAATGATAAGGACTTCAACACTGAAGGCGAATTGGAGATTCCCAAAATTGTTTTAGAGGAGCTTGTTGTTAACGCTATAATACACCGAGATTATTTTATCGAGGCACCAATCAATATTTTCATTTTTGATAACCGTATTGAAATAATAAGCCCCGGAAAACTTCCCAACAATTTAACTATCGAAAACATCAAGCATGGGATTTCTGTGATTAGGAACCCGATCATAACTTCATTTGCTGCGAAAATACTTCCGTACCGAGGTATAGGAAGTGGTATTGTCAGGGCTATCAAACACTATGACAAGATTGATTTTATTAATGATACGGAATCTGAAAAATTTAGTGCAATCATTCATCGAAGCTAATGATTTATATGAATCAGAATTATACCATATGGTAAAGTTTTTCTGGAGGGGCAACCCGGCTCATTAATAAGATCTGTAATCATTGCGCGATTTATGGAGCTCAGAATGGTAAGTGTATCATTGGTGATCATATAGTGAAGTTGGTCATACAGGGAGAATCATCCTGATTCTCCCTACTCTTAGAAAGGGCGTTGCGCTTCTGTAACGTTCGGAAACTGAGACTGTTTCAAGTTTTGTGTAAACTCAAAAATCTGAGATAAGATTTTGATATTTACTTAAGTACTTAAGGGCAGGTGCCGTATTTCACGGTTTCTGCCCTTATCTTCATTATACAGTGAAATAAGGGCATGTCAATAAAACATGCCCTTAAAGACTGGTTTTTAAAGGTTTCTGCCTGCCAAGCGTTCTTTAAAATAAATCTCTAACTGGGAGTGTATCTGCCCCCAGTCCTGACGGTGCCCTGTCCATGTATCAACGCCGGGCTATTTTTGACCGAATCGCCGGTTAAAAATTGACCCAATCGCCGGTCTTCAATCGCCGGTTTTTGTTTAAACACCCCGTGCCATATTATCTAATTCCGGGATATCGGCCGGGGGCACTACTTTGACACCGCCTTTTATCCTGCTTTTCAGTCTATAGCTATCACCCCTTATGTTTATGATATGT
>JAKPAB010000262.1 GCA_029779695.1 Bacillota bacterium
ATCTTAAGAATTTTTGACTTATCAAGTAAATTTATTACCTGACTATAGAGCGGCTGTCCGATAAAATGTGTACTTTTGCCCATGGTTACAAATTTGTTTTGTCGTAAAAGCAAAGTAACTAAAAAGGGCTGATTCCTGCAAATGAAATCAGCCCAAATTTTATGCTTGTGTTATTTTTTATCGGACAGCAATAATAGTAGATACTAAATGGGGATACTTTAAGCTTTCTCCATGAATTATTCTATACGTACTTAGGATTTCGTTACTGGCCGTATTTGTGAAGGAAAGACATAATACGCCTATTCCTTTGCCGTATATATTATTGATTTCATTAGTTATTGTTTTAAGCTTGTATGCAACACTTGTGGTTTTGCCACTACCTGGACAAGCAAGAAGAATGTTATATCTCCTTGCCTTTAGGTATTCTTTTCGCTCTTCGTTTATCTTGTACTCCATATCAAAACTTTGATGAGCTTTTAAGATGATGCCTCTTGCTGGACAAAAAGCAGGGCGTAAAGAAGTTGGGGAAAGATGCTTCCGGAATTATTGCTGTCCGATAAAAAATAACACAAGCATAAAATTTGGGCTGATTTCATTTGCAGGAATCAGCCCTTTTTAGTTACTTTGCTTTTACGACAAAACAAATTTGTAACCATGGGCAAAAGTACACATTTTATCGGACAGCCGCTCTATAGTCAGGTAATAAATTTACTTGATAAGTCAAAAATTCTTAAGATTAGTCGTGAATATGGTGGAGAACGCTATATAAAGCGCTTTAACAGCTGGACTCATCTAGTTGTAATGCTCTATGCCGTAATTATGCGTTTTGATTCTCTTCGTGAGATAAGCACTTCACTGCAAGCCGAAGCTCGTAAACTCAGTCACCTAGGTATCAGCATGATGACATCCCGAAGCACATTATCAGATGCCAACAAGAGACGTCCGGAAGCAGTGTTTGAAGCTATATACCGTGATTTGTACGCTACCTATCATACTCGTCTTTCATCGGACAGCCGGAGTGGTAAGGAACCCAAATGGATGAAACGGCTGCAGATAATAGACTCCACAACCATTTCTTTATTTTCGAACTTACTCTTTAAAGGTGTTGGACGTCATCCTAAAACAGGCAAGAAAAAAGGCGGTATAAAGGTACATACTGTAATTCATGCAAATGAGGGCGTACCCTCTGATATAAAGTTCACCTCGGCAGCCACGAATGACTCTTTTATGTTAAAACCGACGACATTGTCTAAAGGTGACATCATGGCCATGGACAGGGCTTACATTGACTATGAAAAACTAGAAGAAATGACGCTAAAAGGAGTGATCTATGTGACTAAGATGAAAAAGAACTTGAAATACAGAGTATTGAATGATACGATGTACCAAACGCCTAATGGACTCATGGAAGTGAGAATACAACATGTCAGTTTTACAAAGCATCTAAAAGAAAAAGAGATCATTCATTATTCACGGATTGTTACTTATGTGGATGAAAAGAAGAAAAAGCTTATACCCTTGCTTACTAATGATATGGACTCAGATCCATCAGAAATTATTGATATTTATAGAAAACGTTGGGAAATAGAATTACTGTTTAAACAGATGAAGCAAAACTTTCCATTAAAATATTTCTATGGAGAAAGTGCAAACGCAATAAAGATACAAATATGGGTAACTCTCATAGCCAATTTTCTTCTAATGCTCATGCAAAAAGGGTTGACGCGTTCATGGAGTTTCTCAGGATTAGCAACAATGGTCAGAATAACACTTATGTATTATGTTGACTTTTATAGTTTATTCAACTACCCCGAAAAAGATTGGGAAGCATATCTGAATGAGAAGGCGGAGAGTCCGCCGGAACCATCACTTTTTGATTAAAGGGGGGCTTGTCCTACAAAATAATAATCCCGAACTCCTATTTAAAGGGCTCCGGGAACTATCTATATCGTGTTTGTAGTTTTATCGGACAGCAATAAAAAAAATAATGCAGTTAATGTGACATCATGATTTATAAATGTTACATTAACTGCATTAATTATAGCTGATAGCTGTTACAATTTATTATTGGCAAGTTCCATTAAGTATTTACCATATTCATTTTTCAGCATTGGCTTAGCATCTTCTTTTAGTTGTTGAAGGTCTATCCAACCTTGTCTGTAAGCAATCTCTTCAAGGCATGCAACCTTCAATCCTTGACGTTTCTCAATGACTTCTATAAATGTACTTGCCTCAGATAAACTGTCATGAGTTCCGGTGTCTAACCATGCAAAACCACGTTGAAGTGGCTTTACCTTCAAACTCTTGCGATTAAGGTATTCCTGATTGACAGTTGTAATCTCAAGTTCGCCTCTTGCACTAGGTTTGATATTCTTAGCTATATTAACAACACTGTTAGGATAGAAGTATAGTCCAACAACAGCGTAGTTACTCTTAGGATGTTCTGGCTTCTCCTCAATGCTCAGTCAGTTTACATTGTTGTAGAATTCAGCTACACCATATCTTTCAGGGTCGTTGACATAGTATCCAAACACACTAGCCTGATCATTTTTTTCAGCATCGATGACACATTCTTTCAGGATACTGCTGAATCCTGAACCGTGGAATATGTTGTCGCCC
>JAKPAB010000264.1 GCA_029779695.1 Bacillota bacterium
TTATCTGTGATGTGGTATGTGTTCCACGTAAGACGATTAGAATTGCTGGAGAAGAGTATCCGTACAGTCTTGTTAAGAGTAAATTTTTAAAACTTAACAGCAGCCATCTACAGTATGTAATCAGCTGCATGCAGAACAACACTACTAAGGTCGCTAATATTAAAGCATATCTGATAACCGCACTTTATAACGCACCTAATACCATGAGCCATTATTATACCTCTGAGGTTAATCATGATATCTTTAGTGGAAAATGTATAGGATGTTAGAAAAGATAATATTCTTATAAACAAAGTTAAAATAAAGGATTGTAAGGATATATGGCTGTATAGAAAGTAAGAGCAAAAACTGAATATCAAATACTTATTATTCAGTAGAAATAGCATCCCCTATGTGTTCTTTTTACCGTAGAATATGAAGATGACAAGGAATTTTGTTACCTACAATACATATATAAAACGTATCGGAGGTATCAGATAAATGGAACTACATGTTTTAAAGAAAAATGGAAGGGAAATGGTAATTCTATTGGATGATGAAATGAGAATTGTTAAACCTGTGTATGATTACCTGAATTTTCAGAGACAGAGAGATAAGGCACTGAATACTTTAAAGGCTAATGGCACTGATTTGAAAATTTATTGGGATTTCTTAAATGACAGCGGATATGAATACGATAAGGTTACTCCTAATATGATTGCAGAATTCATAGAGTATTTAAGAGTATCGAGCGATGATGAGATTGCTCTTTATAAAGAAAGCAAAAGGACCAATAAATCTATCAATCGAATTCTCAGTACCATACATATGTTTTATCAGTTTGAGGCAGATATGCAAGAAATTGATAATCCCATGCTCAGTCACGATGTAAATAGATCATCCAATACATTTAAAGGAATCCTGGAACACGCAAGATCTGACAATAGAACGAAACAGTCTATTTTTAAGGTTAAGAATAGTGATTACAGGGTTAATCTTGTATCAGATGATGAAATGCAATTGTTTTTAGGGCATTTAGATAAACGAAGAGACATTCTATTGTATAAGACGCTTTATCTTACTGGAGCAAGAATACAAGAAGTTTTAGATCTTGAGATAGAGTCTGTACCAGTGCCAGATGCATCGCAATTAGTTGGGTGTTTTCGGCAGATAAAATCAAAAGGCAAGAGTAGAAACTTGTATGTTCCAATGCCATTAATACAAGAGCTGGACGATTATATTTTCGAGGAAAGAAATCTCATTGATACAGACCATAGTTATATTTTTATCTCGGAACAAAAAAGGCAGTTAGGGAAACAGCTTACTTATCGTGCTGCATACGATAAGTTGAAGAAAGTGCAGAAAGTGGTTGGCGTAGAATTTAACTTTCATGATTTAAGGCATACTTTCTGCTCAAATCTTGTTCAGTCAGGCATGGATTTAAGTATAGTCAGATTAATAATGGGACATGAACATCTTTACACAACGCAGAAATATACGCATCTTACCAATCCATACATAGAGGAGAGCCTTTCAAAGTATTGGGATCATAGCATGCTGATTGGAGGTGGCTCTGATGGCAAGTAAAATACCTGCGGGGGATGTTTGGAATATCATTGATAATGATGAGCAGTCACAATGGTTTGGAAGAACCTTTAGGTTTGATTTTTCCTACATTTCAAATGATGAGATTAAGGAAATATATAAGGACTATATTTGGCAGAATTACAAGGTTGGAAATAAGACGATCTATTCTTTGTACAATGATGTAAATACATGCTTTAGGAGATTTGTTCGATTTGCAGATATACGGAATCTCTCAAATCTCAAGAATATGACTAACATAGATGTTGAAAAATATATGTCATTTCTGCGTACTTTCGTATCTGAAATAACTGGAAAACCAATAAGCAGTTCATCACAAAAAGGAAGTTTTGTTTCTTTGCGGTCGGTCGTAGGATGGTGTCGTTTGCATAGACCAGAGGATGTTCCGGCAACTGAGATATTTACAGGAAATGAATACTCAGGATTTACACGCAAAGTGAAAATAGATTTTATACCAGATGATGTATTGGTACAGATAAACGAGGCACTAAAATCAGAGGAAAATTTATATCTAAAGTACGGAGTCGTTATATTGGAGTCAACTGGAATGCGGATAGGAGATCTTTTGAAACTGCGTATAGATTGTATCAAGCCACACTTGATTAGCGGATATACAATCGAGTGGATGCAACATAAAACACGTAAAATGATGCCACCTATGCCAGCCAGAAGGGAATGCGTTGAAGCGGTTGAGAAACTCATTGAATTAACAGCTGATATAAGAAATGAGGCAATTGAAAAAGATAAAGATATTTTGATGATATGGAAAAACCCTGAAGGCAATATTTTAAATATCAGAAGTCAGGCATTTGCGCAAAGATGGTTAGGTAAATTTATCAGAGACAATAACATCAAAGACGCTGATGGTGAATACTATACTCTTAAAAGCCATCAGTTTAGAAGAACTCTTGGAACAGATATGCTTTCAAAAGGAATAAACATTAATGTTGTCCAGCAGGTATTAGGCCACGCAGACCCATCTATTACAAAGCGATTTTATGCTGATGTTAAAGATAAAGAACGTGCAGAAGTATTCAAAAAGGTAGGTGTTATTGGCAATATAAATAAACTTCAAAGCAGCGCGTTTGACAGCGTCACGGAATTTGAATGGTTCATAGATAATAAGGATAAATGTGTCGCGGGTTTATGTGATGGCTATTGCACAAAGCCTGTAACAGACGGAAGCATATGTCCGCGACTTCTTAAGAGGCAGAAATGTTACACCTGCAGTCGCTATATCACAACGCCAGAGTATTTGGAAGCTCATAAGCTGCATTTAGCAAATCTTGAAAAACAGCTTGTGGAAGGCACTATCTATGGGAAACATTATTCGGAACACTTTCTCCCAACAATCGAGATTTTAAAGACTATCATTGAGAGATTGGAGGGATTGCAGAATGGAGAATAATTTGGCATTAAAGCTGCCAGTAATAGAGTCTGATGCAGAACTGGATAGAATAAGGATTGGCAATTCCCGTTACACGGATGATATATGGGATATAAGACCTTTAGTTGCATCGAAGTCTATTCGAGATAGTCAAAAATACATTCGATTTGTGTACATCTCGAATGAAAATATGAAGAAAACAGTAAAACAGTATGCGTATTATAAACTGGGGAAAGTAAAAGCTAAAACTGTGAGGGACTATATTAACAGCAATCTTCCTAAATTTATAGAATACTGCTTAATACAGGGTATACGAAATTTTGCAGAAATGACTTTGGATGATTATCTGAAATTCAATATTTGGATGAAGGAAGAAAAGAAAGTATCTGCAGGAGCTGGCTTTAAAACTTGTCATGTAGTCGAAGAAATCATTCGAATCGGTCAGATAAAAGGATGGAACGTTCCACAGATGCACCTTCCAAAAGCCCAAACAGCCTTTCAAATTTGGTATCAAAAGAGGTCTATGGTAGGCAAAAATAAAACGAAACCAATTCCCAAAAAAATATTTGATAAGATCCTGTGTCATGCGGTACATGATGAGAAAGATATACTTACAAAGGCTGGTATCATTATTCAGAGTCAGACAGGCATTCGAATTAGTGAGGTTTTATCTATAAAGGAGGGCTGTGTCAAAACGACCTCAGATGGCTATGACTACATGGAAGTGCTGATTGGAAAGACCGAAAAAGGAGAGCCCATCTTACACAAGATATTTATCAATGAACTTACAAAGAACGTTATTTTAGAGCTCTCCGCAGCAACGAAATGCTTGCGTAATGTGAGTGGTTTTAAAGAATTGTTTTTAGTCAAAATGGGAAAAATCAGAGTGGTCAAAAGTAATAGTTGGTCTGAGAGAAGACTTCCGGGATTTGTAAAACGTTGGGATATTCGTGATGACAAAGGTAAGTTATATCATTTGAATTCACATCAGTTCAGAGCAACTTTTGTAAGGGAGCTTATTAAACAAAAAGTACCGATTGCCATGATTATGAAACAGTATTCTCACGTTTCTATTGAAATGACAGCTCATTATCTTTCTTTACAGGAAGAAGAAGTGAAGGAAATTTATACGGATATGATTTTAAACCCAGAGTCAAAGATTGCCGGTCTTCGAGCAAAAGAAATCAAAGGAAAGTTAGGGAGTATATTTTGCGGAAAAACAGAATCGGAGATTGATGATGTAATCGCAGATTTAGCAAAATCAATGAGTTTTAACCCTTTACCAACAGGAGTATGTTTGTATGATTTCAGAAGAGGGAATTGTTCAGATGGAGATGGCTGTTTCTTTTACAATTGTCCGAATTATATCACGGAGACTCAGTTTTATCCGATTTTGAAGGATGAATTGGATATGCTTGAAAAGGAGATGATTAGATTAAAGGAATTAGGGCAAGAGCCCGCATACCAGGTGCAGGCAGTAAAGCATAAATATTTGAAACCATTGGTAGAAAGCTTGGAGGTGCAGTTAAATGACAAAGAAAGTGACAGATAGTCAGGTTGCTGGTATCAAAGCTTATGCAGAATCTAAAAATAAAGAAACCATTGATAAGGTAAACAAGGCAATAGATAAATTGAAAAGAAAAGGAAAACCCATTAACTTTGAAAGTGTTGGTAAGGAAGCTGGCGTATCAAGAGCCACCCTTTATAACAATGATCAGTTAAAGGAGCGTATCTTAAGTCTCAGAGCAATATCAAAGTCTGGAAATGTGGAAAATGTTGTTGAAATAAAAAAGGACAAGATGCATTTAAAAGATGAAAAGATAGCGTCGCTTAGGGAACGAGTCAAGAAGTTGGAGGAAGACAAAAAGAAACTAATTCTTCAATTGGTTGATTATGAGGAAATAAAATCAGAAAATGATCGCCTAAGAAAACGTTTGGCGAAAAGTTAATTAGTTGAGGTAAACGTGGTGGACAGTATTTTATGTACAGAAAGTGTGAAATACTTATATATCAATGCTTTTAAACATGTGATACAGTCCACTACTAAAAATAAATCATGATATGGCTTCTGGGATTATTTGAAGGAGGATGAATTCAATGAAAGAAATAGATATCAGAATTCAGCTCAATCCACTAACGGATGGGGTTGTGATGACGAAGAAAGAAGATATGGGGAGAGAGGATAAGCATGCCCTTATTATTGGAACGAATGGGAAGTATAGACTGGTTTCATTGCAGGAAGCAAAGGAAATACTATATAGCCTTAAAGATGAGAGTGCATCTTTTATACTTGGAAGTTCAGATTATCTTGTGATTTATAATGCTGATAAGGCTGTCTCAATCAATGAAGCAGATTATCTTGTGGGAAGCATGCTGGTA
>JAKPAB010000277.1 GCA_029779695.1 Bacillota bacterium
AATGGCCATAGCAGAGCTTATGGCAGAAGTATCTATAGACCACATAAAAGAGACTATAGAAAAGGATGGATACATAACAGTAAATGAACCTGCAGCTGGAGCTGGTGCAATGGTAATTGCTCTAGCAAATGTACTTAAGAAACATGGATACAACTATCAAAAACAAATGGTAGCGATAACTCAGGATATAGACATAAAGTCGGTCTATATGTCCTATATACAGCTAAGCCTATTAGGAATACCAGCGAAAGTCATGCATGCTAATACCTTAACACTAGAAGTATACGAAATATGGGATACACCATTTTATGTACTGGGCATGTGGGATTATAGGCTAATGAAGGATAGAGAAAAACAGAGCAATAAACAGGTTATAAAGTTTAACACCGAAGAAAACGGACAACTAACATTATTCTAGAAAGGGGATGAAAATGGAATGGACATATAAGGAGGAGGAATACCTCATACAAAACTGGGGGAAAAAGAAAACTCAAGAAATTGCAGAGGACCTGGGAAGGACATATCAGTCAATATATAACAAAGCTAGGAAGTTAGGATTAGGAACGAAC
Source organism: Bacillota bacterium (assembly GCA_029779695.1). Lineage (GTDB taxonomy): Bacteria > Bacillota > Clostridia > Lachnospirales > Lachnospiraceae > Lachnocurva. The sequence goes on from JAKPAB010000277.1 coordinate 570, forward strand.
AAAGCACATAAAAATAGGCCTTGGACAAAAGAGGAAGAGGAGTTCTTGTCAGAGTACTGGGGCCTATATAGTATGGAGCACATTGCTAACATCTTAAATAGGACTGCAACTGCAATACAAGTAAGGGCAGCGAGACTAGGATTAGGACCATTCCTGGAGTCAGGAGACTATGTAACATTAAACCAACTGATAGTGGAATTAAGAGGTAGCAATGGACGCTCATACACAGTACAACAATGGATAGATAAGGGGCTTCCAGTTAAAACAAAGAAGGTAAAAGGATCATCCTTCAAAGTAGTCAACTTGGACGATTTCTGGAAATGGGCAGAAAAGAATAGGATAATCATAGATTTCAGCCAACTCGAAGAAAATGTACTTGGGAAGGAGCCAGAGTGGCTAAAGGATCAAAGAATAGCAGATAAAAAAATGGCTACATTCAAAAGAACACCATGGACAGAGGCGGAAGATCAAAGACTCATAAATTTGCTTAGAGAATTCAGATGGACATATAGAGAAATATCAGAAAAATTAAACAGGACAGAGGGAGCCATCAAAAGAAGAATGCTGGATCTAGGCTTAAAAGAAAGGCCAGTAAGGATGTCAAACCATAATCCGTGGACTCAAGAAGAAGTGGAAATACTAATTGATTTATTTAACAGAGGATACCGTCCAGACATAATGACAAGACATATTAATAGATCGGCACAAGCGATTAGAGGAAAGATAGAAAGAATGATAAAAGATGGAGACTTAGAGTCAAGATCTGAATTTAGAAAAACGTGCTAGAAAAAAGGTGATTTAATGGTACCAACTTATTACCAATGCTATATATGTGGCCATAACTTCTTCATAGTAACCGATAAAAGAAAATTTTACACTTGTGAGAAGTGTGGTCAAAGATATGAACTTGTACCTTCAAGGTATGGAGGAGTGCAGGTTATAGTTGGAGGAAAAGATTATAAAGAAACCAATAAGGAGGGTTTAAATGGCTAGTGTAAATACAAGCGTAGTAAAAAGAGCAGCTAAATTGCTTAAGACTAATCCCAGTCTCAAATACTACGAAGCCATGAGACAAGCTAGGAGGGAATTAGATGAGATGGACAGAGGAACAATATCGGGAGTATCTAGCGAAGAAGAAAGGAATACCACTAGATAAACCAAATAGAAGAAGCAAATACAACAATCAAAAAACTGTAGTAGACGGCATACAATTCGACAGCATAAAAGAGGCTGAATACTACTGCAAGCTTAAGATACTTAAAAAGGCAGGAGAAATTAAAGATTTTGGGTTGCAACCTAGGTTTGAATTGCAGCCAGCATTTGAAAAGAACGGGAAAAAGTTCAGGCCAATAACCTATGTAGCTGATTTTGTAATAGTTAATAACGATGGAACAACGGATGTAGTGGATGTCAAAGGGTTTGAAACACAGGTCTTCAAAATCAAGAGGAAACTATTTGAATATAAGTACCCTGATTTAAACTTAAAGGTTGTCAAATAGGAGGAATCATATGGAAAGATATTGGGAGAACGCTTCAGGATACTACGATCCTACAGCAACCAAAGCAATAAAAAGAGAGAATGCAGAAGCAAAGAAAAAGAAAATACAGAAGGCTAGAAATAAATTAGTCCACAATACCATTCAAGAAATTAAATCCATATTAGAAAGCAGAGACTTGGAGCTAGTAGGAAGGATAGTAATACGAGATAAAAAGACTAATAAAAAATACAAATGATAGGAGGTAATACCATGGACATGGATCCTTTAATGAATAAGCTGCAGATAGAACTGGCCATAAGACAACAAAGAAGAATGCTACCAGAATTCACGGAACTATGCAAGTTAGTGTCAGAGCAAATGTTTATATATTACACACAGCTTAAGCAAGCTGGATTTACAGATAACCAGGCAATTCAAATCATCATAGATCATGGGATAGATGCAGGAAGGTTATCCTGGATAGATAATGGTGGAGGCGAAGAAAATGGATATTAAACAAATCACTCAAGAAGAGGCTAAGGAAATCATCGATACAAGGCAACCTATAGGCCTGTTTTATGAAATAGATGGAGATTTGTATGTAGGGATAGACAATTCTACAGGCGATGCATGGGTAGAGGAATTTAAGACCAAGGAAGAGTGCTTTGCCTGGCTAAAAGGAGAAGAGTATATAGAAATAGACGAGAAAGAAATATATAGGCAAGCTCTGGAGAAATGGGGGCATACATCTCAAGTGATAATGGTGTTCGAAGAGATGGCCGAGCTCCAGAAGGAATTGACAAAGTTCTTAAGAGGTAACTGGATAGGCAACAACATAGCCGAGGAGATAGCAGACTGTGAGATTATGTTGGACCAAATGAAACTATTATTCGACATAGAGGAATTAGTAGATATGAATAAAAAATACAAGTTAAAAAGATTGGCAGAAAGAGTTAAGTATGACTAGGAGTGATACAGATGAAAGACTTTATCATGGGACTATTCGTAGGAGCTGTTATCAGCTGGATAAGCATGGCAGCAATATTAAGGTATTTGATGGATAGATATGCGAAAAGGAAATAAAGGAGGACCAAGGATGTATTGCTATAGATGCTATGGGGAAATGGTGAAGGTAACCATAGTAGACAAACGGAAAAGAGAGCATGATGCCATAGTATGTACAGAATGTGGAAG
>JAKPAB010000291.1 GCA_029779695.1 Bacillota bacterium
ATCTCCTGCCGTTACTTCCTTGGTTGCTGCAGCATCAGCGTATATAGTAGTCCCATCCTTGGCCCTTACAGCTGTTGATGAACCATTTACTGTGACAGCATATTTAACACTTTCTATGGTATTTGGGCTAGGCGTAACCGCATACACCTTGATAGGGTTAAAGAAACTGGTTATCGTAGCCCAAAAGCCAATTCTCCCATGTTTCTTAACGCTTGCAGATGGTGTTCCTGTTCCTGCATAACTTATCGTTATATTCGTTTTGCCGCCTGTTGTATTACCTGGTGTAGCAGCAATATTAACGCTTGTTCCATCAGATGACAGAGTAGCCTTAGCAATAGTTTCATCGTCTGACTTAACTGTTGCAGTATAATTTGGCTTATTAATATTAGAGATCGTTGCTGTAGATTCTGTTGGATCACTTGATGAATATAATGTGACATTAGTTCCACTAACGGAACTCTTTAATGTCTGTGGAACTCCATTTTGATTAATTACACTATATGGATCTCTCCTTGAATCTACATACACAACAGTATCTGTAAGTACTGCTTCAACAGGTGCTGCCTCTGCAGGCTTCGTATCGCCGGCATTAGCTACTACTTTTTTCTCAATATTTTTTACAGGCTTATATTCTATCTTGTCCTTGATATCTACATCATTTAGATACGACTTGGCATCATAAGAATCCAACGGTACAAAGCATGCCTTGAACTTACCGGGGTCATGTTGCTTTATATAGATTATTCCATCACTGTTATCATCTGTATATTCATCACCCTTAACGCTTTTAAGTGCTGCTGCATATTTAGTGATATCCTGCTGTTTCTGAAGTAACAGCATATCATTATTTGTCAGAGGTGTTCCGTCAGATTTCTGTATTTCCGCTGCCTTGACTGTAATGCCAAGAATAGAAGATAGTTTTGTTTTCTTATCAGATTTTACCTTGACTAGTCCAATTGTTTCCTGTTGGGTTTTCAGGGTAGTGAGTTCTCCCTTATGACCGGCTGTAGTTAGTATCTTCTTAAATGCCTCACTGTCATAAGTAGCAGCGCCTGTTCCGTCAGCTGCTGCCGTAGCAATAGCTTTATTGACTGCCGATATGTCATTAACATCAGCGTTTAGTTTATCTGCATTCTGAGGCTGTGCCAGCTTGACTTTGAATCCGATTCCCTTTACTTTTTTGCCCTGAGAATCTGTAATATAGAGTGTAAGGTCCTTCTCTATTGAATCTCCAGCTACTGCGACCGGGCTGTATACGGGTATTCCGGCATCAGTTTTTGTTACGATCTTGGTTTCCTTTGGTTTTTCTTTTTTGACAACAGCAGTTTTCTGCTGTGTTTCTTTGGGCTTCTTGGCTATTGTTGCGGTTTTTTTGCAAAGAGCTACTGCCCCAACGATCAAGGATACCGTAACAACCAATGAAATAGCTGAAACTATCACAATCTTTTTTGTTCCCCAGCGTGATAATGATCCTCTAATTCGAAGAATCGCATACTTTATTCTCAAGTCCATGTTTCTAAACGGATTTCTAAACTTCATACTTTCAAAGCCTTCCTTAATCTAACAATAATCAGCAAGCAATATTGATTCACTGCCTGCCGATTATTTTTTTCTCTTCCGAAAAACAATAAGCTTACTAAAAACATAGTTTAACGCAATTACTATAAACTGACTACACACCTTGACCGGCATGTTTGGTAGACCTATCTGAACTACAAACGTAAACAGCATTGCTTCTTCTATTCCAAGGGTTATCATCCTACCTACGGAAAAGCTCCACAGCTGTAGCAAAAAGGCTTTTATACCTTTTGCATGTGAAATAAATACAAACTTCCTATTAGTATAAAAAGCAAACGCTGTAGCAAATAACCAGGATAATGCATTACCAACCAGTATTGCCCATCCAAAAGCCTCTGTAAAAAGTGCATATGTCCATATCGATATTATGAACGTTCCCAGACCAAATATTCCATACAAGGCCAATTCCCTATAGTGCATATATATCGGATACATCTTTTTATAACCATTTGGATGATTCCGGAAGCACCAGTCGAATACCCGATCAAGAATATCTATCGGTTTCTTCATATGTTTTCCTCATTTGCAGATTAACGGACGAATAAATCGTCCGTTTCTGTTTTTAACATTGCTCCAACCTGTTTCTTAATTACTACCGGATGTATCCTTATCTGTTCCTGATGTTGATTCAAATACCGGATCCTTGTAATCAATAGCGTTCTTTTCATGTAATCCTGTTCTCTTCTCGATAATATTGCTCAATTCCTGAACAGTATTAGATGGTGCGTAATTCTTTTCACCATAGAGATATTCATACATCAGTGTAACATTAGCCTTCAATGTACATGGAACTATCAAAGATCCTGCACTACCCATGGTTCCACTACTCTTCTTGAACGGGAATCCTGTATTCTGACCAAACTTGTATCCAGATACATTGGTAGCCAGTCCGAGGATCTGATTCATCTTGAGACTTGTTGAGATCTCCGGGAAAACTGCATCCATTACTTTATTGAGTCTGGAAGGTCCGCCCTTTTTGATCTTATCTGTAATAAGAGAAATTACTTTTCTCTGTCGCTCTGTCCTGCCGTAATCGTCTCCGGCACCATGTCTTATTCTGCAGTATGCAAGCGCCTGAACTCCATCCAGCGTCTGACTGCCAGGACCTACTCCTGATGTTTTTCTGTCCAGCGTATACATCGTATCAGCCAGTACACCATATTCATTTCCCATCAGTGCATCAGATTCCTGCTTTGTAACATCCACATCTATTCCGCCTATGGCGTCAACAACATCTGCAAGAGCCTTCCAGTTAACTGAGACATAATCCTGAATGTTTAGATCCAAGTTTCTGTTCAGCATCTCCATAGCCTTGGAAGGGCCACCGTGATTATATGCGTAATTACATTTTCTAAAGGTCTGATCACCCGTAGCATCGAGACATGTGTCTCTGTATACAGACATAAGTTTGATTTCTTTTGCCTTATTATCTATTACACATACAATAATTGTATCACTGTTTCCACTGTCATAGTTATTCTGGTCTCGGCTATCTACTCCAAAAAGTGCCAGCGTAGTATATCCGCTTAACATATCTTTGGTCTTGTTATCTAGCTTATTTACGCTTATCTTCCCAACATCTTTAAAATCGATCTTGCCGAATTTTGAGTAGAAATATAGCAAACATCCTAACAGTGCTAGAACAATTATCTCTATAGCGAGAATAATCCTTCTCCTTTTTCTCTTCTTTTTAGCTCTAAGTTTCTTCTGAGCTCTATTGTCCATTCTCTTATCTGAACGATTTGTTTTTATTGAATCGCTATCAACATCTATCCTATTGCCATTTGCGGACATTGATATTCTCCTTTTTCTAAACTTTATTGCTTGCTGCCCGACTCTCAAAAAATAAAAGGGGAGCATCATCTGTGCAAAAAACAGACTGAATTATATCACTCTCTTTCGTAATCTTCAATCGCAGATAATATTACCTGGTCCATATCGTAATATTTATACTGGCCTAATCTGCCTCCGAACAATACATTTTTCTCACCTTTTGCTAGTTTCTTATATGATTCCATAAGCTTTGCATTTTTTTCATCATTAACAGGATAATAGGGTTCATCTCCCTTTTTCCATTCTGAGCTAAATTCTCTGCTGATAACTGTTTTAGGAAGATCATTGCCTTCCTCATCTTTTCCAAACTCGAACCATTTATGCTCTATTATTCTGGTCCATGGTGTTTCTCTGTCTGTATAATTGACCGCTGCATTCCCCTGAAAATTAGGCTTATCAAGCACTTCATTTTCAAATCTAACTGAACGATATTCGAGATTTCCTAGTCTATAGTCAAAATATTCATCGATAGGTCCCGTAAATACTATTTTTTGAGCTATTTTTTCATACTCGGATCTTTCCTTCAAGTAGTCCACATTGAGTCTTACTTCTATTCCATCTAGTAGGTTTTCCACCAATTTGGTATATCCTCCAATAGGAATTCCCTGATACAATGCATTGAAATAATTGTTATCAAATGTCAGTCTAACAGGAAGTCTCTTTATTATAAAAGAAGGAAGGTCTGTGCATGATCTGCCCCACTGTTTCTCCGTGTATCCCTTGATGAGCTTCTCATATATATCACGTCCAACAAGTGAAATGGCCTGTTCTTCCAGGTTCTCCGGCTCACCATTTATCTCTTTTCTCTGCTCTTCGATCTTAAGCTCGGCTTCCTCAGGAGTTACAACTCCCCACATCTTATTAAATGTATACATGTTAAAAGGGAGTGAGTACAACTCTCCCTTGTAATTGGCTACCGGTGAATTGGTAAATCTGTTAAATACAGCGAACTGA
>JAKPAB010000292.1 GCA_029779695.1 Bacillota bacterium
CAAAGAAAACCATGCAGATAATTGCAGAAGCCTTATGATTTACAAGATCTTTTTTGAGGATGCGAAGATAGACCTGAACAAATAGACAGACGATAATGAGGTATATGTGAACATATTCGACAGGAAAACCATAGATAGAACCTTGATCAAAACCAAAAAGAGACTTTAGAGTGAGAGTAATGCTTTCTAATAGAAGTGAAAAAAAGCACAAATATATAGTAGTAAGAACGTTCTGCCTAAGAACCCTGGCAGATACATAGATGCTAGGCTTGCCGAAAACATCAAGTCCTTCGAAAAATTTGTTTTCGTCATTTCGCATAACTATACTCATCTTTCGTTAAAATCTATATAACACACCTATATGATCTATATAAAGTTATGATTTTTATATGCTTAGCTAATATCTGTATAATAACATATTTTGTGGATTAGCAATAGAAAAACAAATCAAATAGATATAAAAAATGTAAACTATTGATAGAATTAGTTTTACATTTAAGTCTAAATTTAGTATTATATAAATATTAAATCATTTCCTGGTGTCAGGGGAGAATATTGTGGTTACCGATTTCCTACTGACTGCATTCCGGGAAGTGATTTCTTTTTTTTGCCATTTTTTACAATTTAATAGTATAAAATGACGAAAAGCCCATCTGTATTGTTGACATTGAAGGCCGAAAAGATGATAATATCTCGCATAGTTTAATTATATTCAAGCGTATAGAGAAAAAAAGTACACTCAGGAGGCGCAAAGTGGATATCAGATTTGAAAAAAGAGCAGAATTGAAGAAAAAACCAGACTGGAACAACCTAGGATTTGGGAAATATATGACAGACTATATGTTTGTATATGACTGGATCAAGGGAAAGGGGTGGACGGACCCTAGAATTGTCCCAGAAGGACCCATCTCTCTTGAGCCTTCTTGCGTTACACTTCATTATGCCCAGGAGACATTTGAAGGACTTAAGGCATACAGGATATCAAGCGGCGATATCAGACTTTTTCGACCGGAGATGAACGCAAAGCGTATGCAGAAATCTAATGAGAGATTGTGTATGCCTGAACTGCCGGCAGAAGATTTTGTCCAAGCGGTAAAATCTCTGGTAGAGGTTGAAAAGGATTGGGTACCTTCTGAAAAAGATACATCCCTATATATTAGGCCATTTATGTTTGCCACAGAGGCTTCTCTTGGAGTTCATATGGCATCTGCTTACAAATTCATCATAATATGTTGTCCTGTTGGAGCATATTATGCAACGGGATTGGCACCGGTTAAGATCCTGGTAGAGGATGAACTGGTACGTGCTGTAAAGGGCGGAACAGGATTTACAAAATGTGGTGGTAATTATGCCGGTTCTATATTAGGACAGGTCAAGGCAGAGAAATTAGGTTATACACAGGTCCTGTGGTTGGACGGAGAAAAGAAAAAATATGTAGAAGAAGTTGGAACAATGAATATAATGTTCAAGATCGCCGGCGAGATCTACACAGCTCCCATCGAAGGAACAGTTCTTCCCGGTGTAACCAGAGATTCCATGATCCATCTACTCCGCGATTGGGGATATAAAGTTAACGAGACACATCTGGCAATTGATGATCTGATGAAGGCGGGCCATGATGGCACACTAGAGGAAGTATTTGGAACCGGAACAGCAGCAGTTATATCTCCTGTAGGAGAGCTTCGATTCAAGGATGATGTAGTAGTTATCAATGATATGAAAACAGGAGAACTCACTCAGAGACTGTATGACACTCTGACAGGTATACAATGGGGAAGACTAGATGACAAATTCCATTGGACAACATCCATCGATGAGTAATAGAAGTATAAAAATGTAAGCACCAATAAAAGCACCATTATTAATGCCAATATAAATACCATCATAAACATCAAATAATAAAAGCAATTATATATTAATAACATATGTGGGAAACGCCTGCCGCAGACAATCTGTAGCAGGCGTTTTAACTGTGTACCTTTGCGGCATATGTTTTTATACAACGAAAAAACAGTCCCACGCGGGACTGCATTTCAAAGGGGGTTAAATATATAAAGGGGAAGTGACTTAAGTATACAAAAGGGGGATGTATTCCTTAAGCCTTGATTATTATATATGTGCAGCATGATTTTGACAATAGTAAAAAAGACAAAATATACAAATATGAACATAAAAAACTGTGCAATTTTAACAATAACTATTTGCCGCCATTTGTGTGGCGAAGAACCACAATATGTTGTAAGATATAAGAAAATGTTATGAAAGGACATATGGAAATATGCCAATAATAAGTGAAGAATCACATCGTAGCATGCTAAGCGAAATGCGAAAAAAGCTTAAAGGTGATAATGCGATACAAGACGTTATGAGTGAAATAGAAATCTGTGATATATATGGTTTTCTAGATAGCGCTGACGCAAAAACAAGAAAAAATGCAGCTTTATTAATAGGAGAGCTAAAAAAAGCTTCAAGAGAAATGGAACGAAATGGTGAAGACACCACATATGAGTGTGATTTCATAGATCTGTCGGAAGCTTCTGAACAATTGATTTCACATTATGAAAAAGAAGAGACATTATTTGTGAGACCTTCATATTTGGAGGCATTATCAGAATTCTCAAT
>JAKPAB010000301.1 GCA_029779695.1 Bacillota bacterium
ATCTCTGTCATCTCATTTATCTTTTCAATGCTCTGTTCCCAGCGTAACTGTTCTGTTTCATTATTATCCTTGGAGCTTTTATCCTTCTCTATCAGAAGGGACAGTCCTCTCTTTAATATTCCTGTAGAGTGATCTATATCCGGAGCAACCGTTCCCTTTTCCTGAAGTGACACTTCCATGTCATGCATCTCATCCATACGATCATCGTATTGACTTTTGAGGGAAGATATATTTTCCTTAATTTTTGATGCCTGTTTTTCAAGTATTTCTGTGGCATCTGAATATTCGAGAATTTTCTTATTTAGCTCATCAGTAATTTTCTTATTCTTATTAAACAATAGAATCCTCTTTTCCGCTTTGATTTTTGTGCCATTTTGCACTCACCTTATGATTTTAATTAATTCCGTTTTGGTTTTCAACCCATATAACAAATAGTTCACAGAAATGATACTAAAAGATAACATCCTGGATCATTACCTGAATAGAAGTCTCTCCGCGAAATACATTGAGTGATGGGTAATATGATATCGTAATGCAAACATCACGGCTCGGTCTACCCATCAATAGTTCCCTATATAATCCTTCCGAGTACTTTTCCTGAAACTTTTCCTTAAATACATCACAATCTCTGAACATCAATCCATCCATAGACCTGTCACTTCCCGGGATCTTCAGCTCAAATTTGAGGAATTGTCCATCTTTTCCGATCTGTCTTATCCTTCTAATAGGAATATTCTTTTCCGCAAAAAGAGGTTTGTCATTCTCGTTTCCAAAGGGTTCCAGGTTCTCTATTTCATGTATCAGTTTCTGCGAAATGTAGGAAATAGGCATATCACAATCTAAATACACTTTCTCGGTCAGATCCTCTTCTGTAAGAGTACAGTTTCTGTTCAGCATCTCTCTCAGGCTGTCTACATCCTCATAATTAAGAGACATACCTGCTGCCATAGGATGACCGCCATATTTTTGTAGCAGATCTTCACATTTATGGAGTTCATGATACATAGAATAGGCCGGGATAGATCGTCCCGATCCCTTCACACATTCCTCTCCCTGAACTAAAACAATAGAAGGTTTGCCGGTACTTTCCCTTACCCTTCCTGCTATGATCCCAGCTACACTTTCATTGACCTCCTGGAGAAAGAGAACCAGTACCCTGTCAGAATCATACTCTTCTGCCAGCTTAAGGGCCTTTTCTGTGCCATCTACTGTCTGTTCCTTTCTGTCCACATTTAATTGATACAGTTCATTGGCCATCTGTTCTGCTTCATTTTGATCCTCTGATAACAGTAGATCTACTCCAAGTTTGGCATCCTTTAATCGTCCGCTGGCATTAAACATAGGTCCCAGCACGAATCCTATAGTAAATGATGTTATGGACTCGGGTTCTATATCTGCTGCCCTAACAAGTGCCATCATTCCTATGTTTTCAGTATTCTTTAGCCTGGCAATTCCAAGTCTCACAATTGAACGGTTCTCTCCTAGAAGTGGCATAACATCACCGATTGTGGCAAATGCAGCATTCTCGAGAAATTCTTCTTCTGCCGCTTTTTCAAGGCCAAACAGTTCATACAGAATAGCAACTGTTTTCCAGGCCACAACCGCTCCACAGATTCTCTTAAATAAGTACTGGTCTCCATCTCTGTGAGGATTAACAATAGCATCTGCAGGTGGCAGTACTTCCTGTTTCTCACCGTTTTCTTCACAGTATGGGACAATATGATGATCAGTCACTATCATTGTCATACCCATATCTTTTCCGATACAGATAGCTTCTGCTGCAGCGATTCCATTATCACATGTAATTATCAGATCAATCCCGGCCTCTTTGGCATCAGTGACCAATCTTTTATTCAGTCCATAACCATCACGAACTCTGTGTGGAATATCAAAGTCACAGTTCCCGCCTACTCGCCTGATGGCTGAAACCATTATATAAGTGGACATTATCCCGTCGATATCATAATCTCCGATCACTCTTATTTTCTTGTGGTTTTCAACCGCATTTTTTAAAAGTAATGCCGCTCTTTCTGCATCCATAAGTTTATGCGGATCTCCGAAATCATCTGTAGACGGATGCAGATATTTCTCCATATCCTCTTCATGAATATCACGGTTTACCATTAATCGTACCGTCAAGGGATCTACTCCTAGTCTCTCTGCCAGACTATTAAAATCAGCCTTTTTGGTACGGATCATAAATTGTTTTTTCATTTAACTTCCTATTTTGTCTTTACAGATTTAGCATAAAAAAATCATCGATTTTTTCAATTAACCATTCATTTGGCTCATTGGCCAGTTCTCTATCTACATTCACCAAGTACTTTTTCTTTTCCCTGATCAGTTCATCGCCTTTATATTTCTTTGCAAGTTCGGTAAAATATTCATTTATTCTATTATTGTATTCACTCCCGGCCTTGCTGTTAAAGTAGGAATTATGTTCGCTCCTGCCCTTTTCATCAAGTTTTAGATATGATACATACGGATTTTTGATCTCATTTTTCTTGGAATATATAGATGTTTCATCAAATTTGATAAATGCATCATTGATGCCATGTACAAGCAATACCGGAACCTTCTGATTAATGCCGTCCACAGCTGAACAATTGTAGTATTTTCCAAAAAACATCTTTTGATATATGCCTATAAATGAGCATATGATCCCTGACAAGGGTCCCACGGCTGTCTTACCAACCGCTCTTGTAATATCCATAGGCTTGTTAAATCCTGACAGTGAAACTACAGCCTGGACGTTGTGCTTAAATCTAAGCACCGATGTAACTGCATAAGCACCCCAGCTATGTCCTAGCAGGAATACCTTCATTCCATTGAACTCATCATGATTTTCAATAAAGGTAAGTTCTGCATCTGCATTTACCATAGATGTAGCCAGCCCTCTTACCCATTTACCATCACTGCCATTATATGATGTGGCATTAAATGCTATAACTACGTATCCTCTATCAATCAATGGAAGCAAGGTCTGCATGTATTCGTCAGGACCTGACCAAATACCATGAACAAACAGTATCAGCCCCTTGTAATTATCAGTATCTCCAAGGAATTTTTTTATATCTAAATCAGATCCTGCCTTATTTCCACTATTATATAGGTATCCTTTTAGATTATTGCC
>JAKPAB010000315.1 GCA_029779695.1 Bacillota bacterium
GGCAACTGAAGAGGTTAATGCTAGTGCAGAAGAGGTCAACGCAACGGCTCAGGTATTGGCGGGAGAAGCAGCACAGAGCCTGCAGCAGTCTAGGGAGATTAAGGAAAGAGCTAAGAAAATCGGAGAAGAGTCTCAGGCAAGTTATGAATCTGCAAACTCTCTTTCTCATGAATTTCAGAGCAAACTTACAATAAGTATCGAGAATGCCAAGGTTGTTTCAAGCATTGGAGAGTTAGCAGATGCTATTGCATCTATCGCAGATGAAATCAATCTTCTTTCTCTAAATGCTTCAATAGAGGCAGCAAGGGCAGGAGAACAAGGCAAGGGATTTGCGGTTGTAGCAATGGAAATAGGCAAGTTGGCTACAGAGACTTCTTCAAGTGTTGAGAAGATTCAAGAAACTATAACTACAGTTCAGGCAGCTTTTAATGATCTGACAGATAATGCTAAGTGTATTCTTGAATTCATAGATGGAACTGTTGCACCGGATTATGATAAATTTGTCAAGATTGGAGAGCAGTATAGTTTAGATGCCCAAGCATTTTCAGACATTTCATCTAATATTTCTGAAATGACCGATAATATCCATAAGGTAATGAGCGAAGTATCGATGGCTATTCAGAGTATAGCTCAATCCAGTCAGGAAACGGCTGATATGAGCGGTAATGTAATGGAATCTGTCAATAAAGTATCCGGAACAGTTACAGAAGTACATCAAATGTCAGATGTTCAGAATACAATAGCTGATGGACTTGAAGAGGTTGTAAGCCACTTTAAACTGAAATAGGTGCTTATAAACATTGGATAGCAAAAACTAAACATAAAGAAATGTTGGTAAGTAATGGAGGTCATCCTGCTATGCTTGATGGTCTCCATTATTTTATGTTGTAAATAAGCAAAATTTCATGACTAATAAATAAATAAAAAAAGTCATATTTATTTATAAAAAGTATTGGCAATAATATCCATATAGTGTTATATAATACAAGGAATTTTTAAAGGCATAATAAACAAGTTAACAGGAGGAAACGATGCAGAAAATTGGTTTTGACAATGAAAAGTACCTAAAGATCCAATCAGAACAGATTAGTAAGAGGATCAACGAGTTTGGAGGCAAATTGTATTTGGAATTTGGTGGCAAATTATTCGATGACTTTCATGCATCAAGAGTTCTTCCGGGATTTCAGCCTGATAGTAAGATTACAATGCTTAAAAAGCTTAAGGATCAAGCTGAGATCGTAATTGCAATAAATGCAGCAGACATTGAAAAAAATAAAGTGAGAGGAGATCTTGGTATAACTTATGATCTTGATCTTCTTCGACTGGTAGATGCTTTTAGAGAAGAGGGATTATTTGTAGGTTCTGTAGTGATGACAAGATTTATGGACCAACCTTCAGCAATTGTTTATGAGAAAAAGCTAAAGACACTTGGACTTCGTGTATATCGTCATTATTCTATTGAGAATTATCCATCAGATATTTCACTTATTGTTTCAGATGAGGGATTTGGTAAAAATGAATATATAGAGACATCTCGCCCACTTGTTGTTGTTACAGCTCCGGGACCTGGAAGCGGCAAAATGGCTACATGTCTTTCTCAGCTCTATCATGAGAATAAAAGGGGGATCAAGGCAGGATATGCTAAGTTTGAGACATTCCCTATCTGGAATATCCCTTTGAATCATCCTGTCAATCTCGCATATGAAGCAGCAACAGCAGATCTGGATGATGTTAATATGATAGATCCGTTCCATTTGGATGCTTATGGAGTAACTACTGTTAATTATAATCGTGACATCGAAGTATTTCCTGTATTAAATGCCATGTTTGAGGAAATAGCAGGAAAATCACCATACAAATCACCTACAGATATGGGCGTCAATATGGCAGGGAAATGTATATTTGATGATAACGTTGTGAGGCATGAGGCTAATCAGGAAATCATTAGAAGATATTATCAGGCTGAGTGCGAATACCGTAAAGGTAATGCAGGAACTGGCCCAATCCGAAAAATTGAACTGTTAATGAAAAAAGCAGGAATCAGTATTGCAGACAGACCTGTAGTATATGCTTCGAATATCAAGGCTGAACAGACCGGTGCTCCGGCTGCAGCAATGGCTATGCCGGATGGCAAGATTCTAACGGGTAAAACTAGCTCGCTTCTCGGTGCATCTTCAGCACTTTTATTAAATGCCTTGAAGGAATTGGCTGGGATACCTGATGATGTGGACCTGATACCGGCTGATTTTATTGAACCTATTATGAAAATGAAGAGTGAATGCCTGGGTGATGATTCATCGCTACTTCACCTGAATGAGATCCTTACAGCCCTTGCTGTAACAGGAGTCAATCATTCAAATGCTGAAGAGGCATTACAGCATGTGCCTGAATTAAAGGGACTTGAGGCTCATTCTTCTGTGATTTTGTCTCAAGTGGATGAAATGGTTTTCAAGAAGCTTGGTATCAATATCACTTGTGAGCCTCATTATCAGAGCCAAAAGCTATATCATAAATAACAGCTTAAAAAGTTAAAAAATTAAGTTCAAAAAAAGTAAAAATATTAAAAAATAAAAGCCAAAAAAAAACATAGATACAAAGTTGGTTCGAGTTATTTCTCGAAAATGTATCTATGGTTTTTTATTTATAATTTATTGTTTACTATTTATTACATTTTTTACAGGAAAACTCAGGATCAATCATCATCTTCATCATCATCAGAAGTAGTATATACAGTTCTCTTACGAGCCATTTCATCATTTTCCAGGTATTCATCATATGTAGAGATCTTATCGATGATGCTTCCGTCAGAAAGAATCTCGATGATACGGTTAGCTGTAGTTTCTACGATCTCGTGATCACGAGAAGAGAAGATAAGCACACCGGGGAATTTAATGATTCCCTTATTCAGAGCAGAGATACTTTCCATATCCAAATGATCTGTAGGTTCATCCATCATCAGGACATTGGAACACTCGATCATCATACGGGACAGAAGTACACGGACCTTCTCACCGCCAGACAATACTTTCATCTTCTTGATACCATCATCCCCTGCGAACAGCATACGTCCAAGGAAACCACGGACATAAGAAGCATCCTTGATCTCAGAGAACTGAGTTAGCCAATCAGCAATAGTAAGATCGGTATCGAAGATCTTGGTGTTATCCTTGGGGAAATATGACTGAGAAGTAGTGACACCCCATTTATATTCACCTTCATCTGGTTCCATCTCACCTGACAGGATCTGGAAGAGGACGGATTTAGCAGCTTCATTACCGCCTACAAGAGCGATCTTATCTTCACGGCCTACGACAAATGAAATATGGTCGAGAACCTTTTCACCATCAATGGTCTTGGTTAGATCAGTGACAGTAAGGACTTCATTTCCGATTTCACGTTCAGGGCGGAAGTCTATATAAGGATACTTACGGCTGGATGGTCTGATGTCTTCCAGCTGGATCTTATCAAGAGCTTTTTTACGGGAAGTAGCCTGCTTGGATTTTGAAGCATTGGCAGAGAAACGTGATATAAAATCTTTAAGTTCCTTGATCTGTTCTTCCTTCTTTTTGTTTTCTTCTTTATGCTGTTTCTGGATAAGAGTGGATGACTCAAACCAGAAGTCGTAGTTACCGGCATATAGCTGGATCTTGCCATAATCAAGATCAGCAATATTTGTACAAACCTTGTTAAGGAAGTATCTGTCATGAGATACAACAATGACTGTATTTTCAAAATTGATCAGGAATTCTTCCAGCCATCCTATAGCGTCCAGATCCAAATGGTTAGTAGGCTCGTCGAGAAGCAGAATATCGGGATTACCGAAAAGTGCTCTTGCCAACAATACCTTGACCTTGACACCACCCTCAAGAGTACCCATTACGCTCTGATGGAGATCAGTGTCAACACCAAGACCATTTAGAAGTGTCTCAGCGCCACTTTCAGCATTCCACCCATCCATATCAGCAAATTCTTCTTCAAGCTTGGCAGCTTTGATTCCATCTTCCTCTGTAAAATCGGGCTTGGCATAGATGGCATCTTTTTCTTTCATTATGTCATACAGACGCTGATTACCCATGATAACTGTATCGAGAACAGTTAATTCATCGTATTTGAAATGATCCTGTTCGAGAACTGACAGACGCTGACCATTAGTGATTATTACCTCACCACTGGTAGGCTCCAGATCACCAGAGAGAATCCTTAGAAAAGTTGATTTTCCGGCACCATTTGCACCGATTACGCCATAGCAGTTTCCCTCTGTAAATTTAGCATTAACATCTTCGAAAAGAGCTTTCTTATCGAAGCGAAGAGATACATTAGCAACTTGTAACATTTATATCGTTACCTCCTGAATATTTCCTATTTATAAGTGCAATATACACACGATTGCCATTTTACTGGGTATTTCTATATTTTTCAATAGTAAAACTGTACAGTTTTTAATGTTTTTTTGTTAAAAACGGTTTCATCATAAAAAAATTTGTGAGATGTTTTGCAAAATGAACATAAATCTGGGTGTTTTCTATTGCATTTTGCCATATGAAAAACTAAACTTAAAACTGTACATGTGTAAAGGCATAGGGTTATTTTACATTTGCAATCAGTTTTGTATACTGCACAATATTTTATATTATATTTATATTTAGGAGGAAAAACATGAAGAGAAAAATGAAAACCATGGATGGAAACCATGCAGCAGCACATGCTTCTTATGCATTTACTGATGTAGCAGCTATATATCCTATCACCCCTTCATCAGTTATGGCTGAGGCCACAGATGAATGGGCTACAGCAGGGAGAAAGAACCTTTTCAATCAGACTGTTCAGGTAACCGAAATGCAGTCAGAGGCAGGAGCATCAGGAACAGTACATGGTTCACTTGCAGCTGGAGCATTTACAACGACTTATACAGCATCACAGGGACTTCTTCTGATGATTCCTAATCTTTACAAGATCGCAGGTGAGGGACTTCCAGGAGTATTCGATGTATCAGCTCGTTGCGTAGCTACACATGCATTAAATATTTTTGGTGATCATTCAGATGTATATGCTTGTCGTCAGACAGGTTCTGCAATGCTTTGCGAATCATCAGTTCAGGAAGTAATGGACTTGACACCGGTTGCACATCTTGCAGCAATTGAGGGTCATACACCTTTTATCAATTTTTTTGATGGATTCCGTACATCACATGAGATCCAGAAGATCGAGACATGGGATTATGAAGATCTTCGCGACATGGTCGATTGGGATGCAGTTAAGGAATATCGTAAGAATTCACTTAATCCTAACCATCCTCGTCTGATGGGTTCTTCACAGAACGGAGACCTTTTCTTCCAGACAAGAGAGTCATGTAATCAGCGCTATGCTGCAATCCCTGGAATCGTTCAGGACTACATGGACAAGGTTAATGCCAAGATTGGAACAGATTATAAGCTTTTCAATTATTATGGCGCTGCTGATGCTGAGCATGTGATCATTGCTATGGGTTCTGTAAATGAGACAATTACAGAGACTATCGATTATCTTGCAGCTAAGGGTGCTAAGGTCGGACTCGTAAAAGTAAGACTGTATCGTCCGTTCTGCAGTGAAGCACTTATCAACGTTATTCCTGAGACTGTAAAGCAGATTTCTGTACTTGATCGTACAAAAGAGCCTGGTGCTGAGGGCGAACCTCTGTATCTTGATGTAGTTAATGCTCTCAAGGGTACAAAGTTCGATGCAGTTAAGATCTTTGGTGGTCGTTATGGACTCGGATCCAAGGATACAACTCCTGGCCAGATCGTTTCTGTATATAACAATCATGATAAACATGAATTCACGATTGGTATCATCGATGATGTGACACATCTTTCACTTGATGTAAAAGAGAATCCTGTTACTACACCTGAGGGAACCAAAAACTGTAAGTTTTGGGGACTTGGTGCTGATGGTACAGTAGGTGCCAACAAGAACTCTATCAAGATCATTGGTGATAACACAGACATGTATGCTCAGGCATATTTTGACTATGATTCCAAGAAGTCAGGTGGTGTTACGATTTCTCACCTTCGTTTTGGTCATACACCGATCCGTTCTACATACCTGATCTCACAGGCTAACTTTGTAGCTTGTCATTGTACAGCTTATATCTATAAGTACAATATGGTTCAGGACCTTGTACCTGGCGGTACATTCCTTCTTAACTGCCCTTGGACAGTTGATGAACTGGATGAGAAGCTTCCTGGACAGGTTAAGAAA
>JAKPAB010000226.1 GCA_029779695.1 Bacillota bacterium
GTGAAAGCAGATGTGGCTGTATTGCTCACCAAAGCAGCATGGACAATTATTCCCTCTGCATGGCTAACAACCAATGGCGGAAGCTGGATACCAAATTGGTATGAATACACGGAGTAATAAAATGTATTACATAATTAAAAACGGCAATCAAGTATTACACACTGGAACGGCGGAGCCCAATACAGTCGGCACCCGCTACGAGTTGTTATGGTTCGACACCGAAGCAGAAATGCAAAGCTATATACAAGAGAACGAACTCATTTCGAAGGAGGAACAATGAAGACGCAATATACGAAAATAATCAATGTCCATCCGCCATACCGACCGTCATATGAGCTGGCAATCACTTTTGAGAAGCCGTTTGACGCAGTTGCACTCTGTTGTGCACTCTGCGAAGACCTTTTCGTGGATATTGAAAAAGTAGGCGAAGAAGTCTTGGCAAAGCACTTCTTCCGACTTATTAAGAAATCAATGCCAAAGTATGCAGATGCGCTGTATAGCGTAGAAATTAACAATTACAATGGCTATATCGTCACTGTCTTAAAAGAAGATGAAACAGAAGACGAAACCTGGGAATCAAACTGCGTTGGAGGATTTGAATCATGATTGCTCCAACTTACGATGCACTCAAGAGAGTGATTGAAGAGAAAGGATACGTATGGTTCTCTGGAAGTAAACCATTCGACTTGAACATCGTTGGCATTCGCAATCTTAATGCCGTGAATGCTTTCGATGATACCATCTGCGTTGCTTATCTGGACATCGAAAAAAGAAAAAGAATAATTCACTTTCCCGCAACTACCGACCCAGGTCTGTTCTATCTGAAGAATCCTATGAATGCTTCCGGAACTGCGATTCTGAAAGAAGGTCAGTATCGTGGTGCGTATCGTTTGGGAAAGCACAAAGGATATACTGCACTTGTTCAGGTGAAGCCGGTATCGGTTTACCGAGATGTGAACAAAGATGGAAGATACGACTTCAACGGAAAGATAGATACAGGCTTATTCGGTATTGATATTCACCGTGCCTTGGAATTCGACATCGCAAAGACAGTAGATAAGTTCTCGGCTGGCTGCCAAGTTATCCAATCACCAGATGATTTTGCTTATCTTATCGCTTTGGTGAAGAGACAGAAGCAATTCCTCGGAACGGATATAGTAACCTATACACTTGTCTTGGAGAATAGTTTTGCAATCAATCGCCAATGGCAATATGGCAATTATTGTCTGCCCAAACTATGCACTTGACTTGGAGAATAGTTTTGCAATCAATAGTAATTCATGAGAACATACGTGAAATAAGCCAGCCATACGTAATCTACTATCTTGGAGATGTTCATCTTGGCGCTGCCAACTGCAATGAACATGCTCTGAAACATGCAGTGAAAATGATTCAGGAAGATGCCAACGCTTGGATTGGCATGGGAGATTATATTGATGCGATTTCTTACAATGACCCCCGATTTAATCCATTGGAGATTGCAGAAAGATATGAGATTCGAGACCTGAACGACCTTCCCAGAAAGCAGGCAGACGAATTCCTGAATATAATTGAACCCATTCAGAGCAAGTGTATTGGACTAATTTCTGGAAACCATGAAAACAAATACCGGAAATATAATGGTTTTGATGTGAATAGCTATCTCACCAGCTCTCTTGGAGTTCCAGACCTTCATCAGAAAGCTTGGATAAGTATCAACTTCCGAGATGAGAAACGAGGAAGAAGTACTCCCATCAAGATTGTAGTCTGTCATGGAACCGGTGGTGGAGGTTTCCGAGAAGGTTATCCCATCAATAAAGTCTATGATATATTCCGCTGGGATATTGCAGATGTTCATGTAATGGGACATCTTCATCAGATGCAGACTGACCGCTGTGAATACAACGACTTCTCGTATGGAACAATCCGTCGGCTGATTTCTTGGTTTGCCATCAATGGATGTTTCCTTTCAAAGACCGAAGAAGGAGTCGATAGTTATTTCGAAGAGCGTCCTGGAAAAGAATCTGCAATCGGAATGCTGAGACAAACAATCTATACCCACGATAAGAGAAAAGACTTATTCGACATTCAATTGCAGAAGATTTATCTGCGTTGAAGTGTTTGTTACCTGAGGTAATCGAACCAACAAAGGTTGCCGTCGCACCAGCATGGTCAAAGCGACGGTTTCTTTTTTTTGGCGAAAGAATAGGGGTGCTACATTAACAATCGGAATTGAGCTGGAGTGTTTATACTATTTTGCACCTATTTGCTCCACAGATACCTTAAATTGCGTCAGAATTGAAAACAACCATTTGCTGCTTATTTACTTCTCAAAAATAAAAAATATAGAGCCATCGCTTCGCAAAGCGAAGACAATGGCTCAGTTACCTATCCGTTCCGTTCGGTTTGTTTCTCGACTTCGAGTTTGAAAAGATAGTTTCTCATATTCTCTACCACGAAATCGTATTCGCCACATGCTTCGGAGCGTTTCCGATGAAGGTACTCACAAAGCTCTTCTACATTTGTTATGTCATCTTCATCTTCATCTTGACTATACTGCTGAGTAAGTGCTTCTTCCAATGCATATTCAATCCACGAGAAAGTGTATCCACAACAGATTCTTCTTTCGAAGGCATCACTCAGAGCAGCTTTTGCAAATAGTATTAGCTGTTTATTTACTTCTGACATTGTTCTTCCTTTGTAAGTAATTTATAATACGAATGCGTTTCTAATATCAATTCTATTACACTTTGGACAATAAGGAACATAGCATCCTTTTATAGTGTATTCATCTTTATCTTTATCGTATTTCGTTTCTTGGCTATAGTAGGGAAAGTTTATGGCGTCGTCACTATAGCCACAATCTCTACAATATAATGTTGTCATCTTTTTTCTAATTCCTTTCTTATCTCTTCTAATATCTTTTCATAATCATTACAAGATTCTGGAGCGAAGCAGCGAAGATACTGAATCATATCATCTACTGTATCTAACTTCAGGTCTTCTTTTTCTACATCTTCTAAGATACAATCGAAGAAGTCATACATAAACCACGAGTGAATGAAACTGCAGCACAGTTCCATGTTATACATCTTGTCGACGATTCTCTGCGTATCGCCGATGATTGAAAGATATTTGTCAATGTTCTTCATTAGTTTCTCCTTTTCTTCCAGAGATATAAGTATATAGCCGCAGTAAGGACAGTGGTCATTCTCCTGTCCGAACTCGTCAATCTGCGGTACGAGATGTCCGCAGTTCTCACACAACAAAGACTTATTCGTTTTCATTTGTTTCTCGAATATATTCCAATAGCGTTGTTATCGCTGCGAAATCTTCAGAACTGAGAAAGGGAAGTGAGCTCTCAATCTCAGAATTCTTTAACCAAGTGACTATATCGAACTTTCCAGAATTGAAGACGAGAAAGCCTTTGTTATAACCATCGATGCAATCATCCATCTTCAATTTCTTTCTATTGCGATGACTTTTGAACACTGCAATAACGATTCCAATCGTAGTATAGCAAACTATTTTATCTCCATATTGCAATCGTTCCCAGCGTTCAATATAGCTCACTTCCCCCTTTCTCTTTCTTATCCCAACGAAATAGCAGTTTCCGTTTTGATAAACGTATTCAAATTCCTTTTTCATCTTCCGTTCCAGTATGCCATAACTTTATATAGCAGTCTGCAATCAGTATTGCTTCAGCTTCTCCATCGGTAAGCTGACCCTGAGCACTTCTCAATTCCGGATGTTTCTCATAAGCAAAGACTATTGAATTTCCTTTCGCTCTCTTTTTCAGTTTGGCATTCTCTCGGAGACGAGCTTTCTTTTGCTCCGGCGTTTCATTCTTGGAACCTCTCTTAGTTCCAATTACTGGAAGACCAATCTTTGCCTTCCAGAAACTTGGAGCCATGACCGAGACATTAAACCCAATCGCATAAGCCATGCCATAGAGTATTCCAGCGTGGTAACAAAGTGTTGCAATTGAAGACGCAGTATCTTTTCCCATATATCCAACTTTCTCAATGCAAACACATGCCACATCGTTTTTATACTTTTCGAAGAACCTTCGGATCCATTCGTAATCAAAGCTGTCTCCAACTATCGGCATTCGGATTACGGTATGAACCTTCATCGTCTCCAGAGAAAGGAGGGCAATGCCCCCCTTCATCCCCGGATCGATTCCGATTATGAACTTCTCTTTCTTCATGTTTTCTCCTTCTTTGGAAAAGATATTCCGTATTTTCCTACAATTGCCAAAGCAATAGAAGATAATACTTCTAAAAGAATATTATTTTTCTCAATCTGCTCGTATATTTTGTAAGACACCTTCATCAGCTCTATATCGTCATCATCATCTTCATTGCAGTGCGCTATACCGGAATCAATAAGAACTATTATTGCGCACATCAATAAGTTGGTCTTATCTTGATAAAGGTCTTCGAATTCTTTCCGTGAGAGAATTTTTCTTTCTTCATTCATGAGTCTTTCCTTTTTCCATAACACTTTCCGCAATATGGCTTCTCTTCCAGCCAATGCGTATTCTTCTTAGAGACTATCTTCTTACAGTCCGCACAAGAGAAGAGAGCGTACTTATACTTTTTTATTATCTTGTCATACATATCGCCTTTCTTCTTCTCTTTTAAGAAATGTTCCCGGTACTGACTGACTTTAATATAGAGATCGTCATTGAAGTTCTTAAGACGTCTCTTCGCTTCTTCAAGCTTCTGAAGTTTTCTTCCACAGAAGTAGATTACTATCAGAAGCAGAATGATTATTATAACACCAACGATGCTACTCATTTTCCTATCTTTCCATACAAAACAGCCATCGTTATAATGAATACTTCGAAGGCGGTGTTACCTTTCTTTTCGATCTCTTCATACACACGGTAACAAAATTCTTCAATTGGAAGCTTTTGTCCGTTTAATTCTTTCGAAAGGTCTTTATCGAATTGATCCAGTGCACCTATAATTGTTTCTCCATCATTAAGTAGATCACTGAATTCATTCAATGTAAGAATCTTTCTTCCGTTTTCGGAGTTGAAATCAATTACTGTCATTTTTACTTTCTCCTTTATGTGGTCTGCTAGACATGAATATCGTTACTGCAGCTACCACAGCTATAAGAGTATTGTTATTCTTCTCAATCTCTTCATATATCTTGTAAGCAAGCTCGTATGGTGTGATTTTTTCCTTCTCATCAAGTTCATCTGCGAACTTGTTAAACATATCATCCACTGCTTGCATGAGCAATGGAGCGTTGTTTATGGTGTCCACAAACTTTTCGAAGGATAGCACCTTTCTTTTTGGGACACTCTGTTTCTTATTTGTCTTCGTTGCCATCTTTTTCTCCTTTTCCTCTGCTCCATTCCAGAGCTAGAACAAAAACGGTTGATATAAGTAATTCTTGGGATTCATCACTCTGAATTGCATAGTAAAGACTTTTCATGAAGTCGTTTATTCCGAGAGACTCATGTGTCATTACCCAATTCTCAAAAGTATATACATTGACTTTGTCTCGGAGTAATAGTAACTCTTCTTGAGGAATTACTCTGCGAAAGTTCTTTTGCAAAAACTCGATTTCTTCATCCGAGAACATATCCTTTCTCGTGTTAAGAATATTCTGAAAGCGCTTCTCACGCTTTGACATATTTGTATTACTCATTTTCTCCATCCTATTGTGAAGATTGGCGTAATCGGAGTAAGTCCGATTCCGAAACTATATGATTTGTATGCTCCTTCTACATCTATTATGATATAGATAATGTTAAATATTCCAAGAAACATTATTTGATACACGAAGCATTCTTTGTTTTCGTCATCTAAATACTCTTTAATCAGTTTCGGAACAATAATTGAGCAAGAGACTCCTATTCCAAAAAATATCGATTCGAATAGCATGATTGCATACGTCATGGTATGAGACATCAGGGACTCGGTCTTCAGCATCATTTGTCGAAGTATTCTCACCGACGCCTTACCTTCATCTTCACCGGAAGAACTGCGCCTGGAATTTCTTTTCCAGCCATGAGGTCATTCCGCAAGGCTGCAGTATCAATATACTGCTCAATCTTTGTTTTAATGTAGTCACTTGGAAGTAGCTCTTCATCTACTATTTCTACACCACCATAAGTTTTGGTAAGCGAATAAGTGTGATACTGAGTACGCAGGGGCTTATTCACATCAACTAGCTTTGCGTCTGCCAACATCTGAAGAAGGCGGTCTTTGCTCTTCTCAATACTTTCCATCTTGCTATTGATTTTCTTGAGCTCATCTTGATACAGTTCCTTATAGATTTTCAGCTGTTCAATTTCAGCATCAAGTTTAATATACACGAAATCCAAACTATTTATCTTCTTTATTAGCTTGGCTTGGATTTCTGCCAATTGTTGCTCAACGTCTTCTGCGTTGAGGT
>JAKPAB010000326.1 GCA_029779695.1 Bacillota bacterium
TTCGAGATAGGAGAGAACAAGGTCAATATAGTATTTATATCTGATATTTTAATCGATTTTCTCAATTCTTTTGATATAGGTAAATTGGAATGATTATCACCACTTCCTGTTACAATTGCGGAATAGATACCTTTTTTAGCAAAATAATCGGCCAAATTCTCATATAAATATCTGGCTGTATCAGCAAATGCAGTAAATACAATAACCTTTTTGTTTCCAGGGTTTATTGGATTTCGTATTTTGCTTTCTATGAGGGTTCTAAGTTCAATTAACTTGGCGTCCCTTTCTGGAGTAACAATCATAGCTTCCAATAAAATGGTTTCCAGCTTGTCCTTATCGGCCAGTAGGTCTTGTTTCCACTTGATAAGGTCCATATCTTGGAGCAATACCTTTACATTGTTGCCGAACATGAGGCTTTCAAGCTCTGGGTCGTCTATATCAATATCATTGATATCTAGTTCTGCATCATAATCAAATTGCCTTTGTTCTATGGCTTCGAGAGCCTTATCTATTTTGTGGAGAATATTCTCAACAGTTATCGCAAAGGAATTGATGGAGCTTTCCAATCTTTTTAAAATATTTACACGCATAAGTCCGACTAAACTTTGCTCCCTATCTATCTGCCTAAAGATACTTTTGCTTGAGCCTACTACCATATCGTATTTATCTTCATAAGCAGCTCTTTTTTCAGGAAGCACATAAGCCAAAGGTGAATAGATACATAAGGTAAGTTTTTTTATAAGTCTATTGATATCTTCAATAGGTGGGAACTCGCCTTTGGCATCAATTGCCGGATATCTGTTCTCAGGGGGTAGTCTGGTGGGAAACTTGCCTATCTCCTCTAAGTTATAATATTTTTCTATATGCTTTCTGGAACGGGCAATAGTTACCGTATCTAAAAGCTTAAAATAATCAGTATCCATCATATTGACAAATGTTTCAGTTGTTCTTTCGTGTTCAGGCAGCTCAGACCATCTATTGAATACGGTTTGTGCTTTTCTTAAAATAAATTCAATACTATCCAGACCCACGTCCTTGAAGGCATCATCCCTGCCCTCAGTTATAAAAGCGATTTGGTTCTTGATATCATTCATCCGGTTGTTCACAGGGGTTGCTGACA
>JAKPAB010000337.1 GCA_029779695.1 Bacillota bacterium
ATGTTCTTACATCAAGGCATTAGAAAATTTATTATTAAATGATGATTTAAGAAAGGCTATGGCAGAGAGAGCTTTGACAAGTCAGCAAAAATTCTCAAAAGAAGTAATAATGGAAAAATGGATAGAGATGTTTAAAGAAATTTTTTTAATACCAATATACATTTGAACTTGTGGTTAGTAACTAATACTAATTTCCTCTCCCAAGTCAATTTTGAATTTAACATCTTGTAAAAATAATGGATTACCTTTACAAAAAATAAATAATAAAATGCTATCAATAATAATTCCTATTTATAATTCAGAACTGTATCTTAAAGAATGTCTAAATAGTTTGGTTTCACAGACTTGTAAAGACTTCGAAGTTATTCTTGTTGATGATGGCAGCACTGATTGTTCAGCCAAACTGTGTGATATGTACTGTTCGACCAATTCTAATTTTAAATATTTCTATCAAAGTAATGAAGGACCTAGCGCTGCTAGAAATACAGGATTAAAACACGTAGCGGGAGAGTTTATTTGGTTCTTCTTTAATTTAGTTGAATTTAAATCTAAGAATAAGTCCTATATATTCTACCTATAATTTATATGTAATTAACTATAAATCAATTATTTATGTTGCTAAAAATTAGGATGTTTGACAAATATTTTGTATATTTATATCGCTAAACGTAAATAACGAAATAATGTCAGAACATCCTAATGCCCACAAAGTTACAACAAATAATCAAGAAACATTGCATGGATATATGTCAAAGATTAATTCTTCTGTAGGTCTGAAGAATATTATATCCATACCAGAATTGAAGATTCTCTATATCTGCCATGAAGGTGAGAATATAGAAATACACGCATCCGCTTCAAGGAAAACAGCATCTTGTCCATATTGCGGTCACAAAAGCATATCAGTGCATAGTCATTATACCAGATGCATATCAGATCTTCCGATACAAGGTCAACCGACTAAAGTTGTACTGTACATAAGAAAGATGTTCTGCAAAAACAAATATTGTAAACATAAGACTTTTGCAGAACAGCCTGGGACAGAAGTCTTTAGATACAGGAGACTGACCAGAAGATGCGAACTGCATGTTGTTCGTCAAGGTTTGATAGGCTCATCTGAAGATGCAAGCAGGATATTGTCTCGTTCCGGTATTAAGATAAGTGGTTCTTCGGTCCTCCGTGACCTTCATCGTACACATGTCCCTGACTATGAGAATATAGGTAGAATTGGAGTGGACGACTGGGCTCAGAGAAAGGGTGTTACTTATGGAAGTATTGTTGTCAGCCTCGAAGGAAGACATCCTATTGATATACTTGGAGACAGGAAAATGAAAAGTTTCAGAGAATGGATGGATGAGCATCCACGGGTATTCCTTGTAAGCAGGGACCGTTCTACCGAGTATAGCTCAGCAATAGCTGCTTCTGGTAGGAAAGTGAGAGAAGTTGCAGACAAGTTTCACTTGGTCAAGAACATAATGGAACGCACAATGAAACTCGTCGACGAACACTATGGAGAATATAGAGCAGCAGTCATAGCAAAGGAGGATTCAGATAATGAGTCATATGAATTGGCTGCCCCGACTATAGTTATACAGGAAAAAACTCTCAGGAAGGAAAAAGTGGGTTCAAGACTTGTGAAGTTCAATGAAGTCAAGGAGTTGCAGCGAAAGGGGTTTAAGCCAGCTACCATTGCCAAGAAGCTGGGGATTGCCCGACAGACTGCAACTAAGTTTTGCAGACAGGACAAACTGCAGCCTTGGAATAGCAAGCATAGAAATGAATATGAAGAATTCGACAAATATGTAGAAGAACAATATGCTGAAAAGGGTGAGTTATTGCCCATCTTACATGATTTGAGGGATAAAGGATTTACAGGCTCGCAAACTCCTTTTTATGACCATTATCGATATTTGCGTGATGGACAT
>JAKPAB010000229.1 GCA_029779695.1 Bacillota bacterium
TTTTTGGTGTCCTCTCGGGACACATTTTATTTTGTCAAATCTGGATCGATATTATTTACAGAAATATCATTTAAAGTACCACATTCTGTGCATATCCATGTGTCTGCATAATAATCAAATCCCGGCTGCTTATTCATAACCGTCCCACAATTATCACAGTACCAGATTATTCCAGTATTATATTCACCTGTATCTCCTGCCGCATCGCCATACAACTGCATTCCACATTTTGTACAGGTCCATACTCCATTATCCGGATCGAATCCTTCCTGATCGTTCAATATAGCTCCACAATTTGGACAATCGCAATATGCCTCACCATATATCATGTCCAAAAGTGATTCATCACCTGTATCAAGAATCCCCACTTTTCTAGCTTTTTTCACCATATGCTGAAGTTCATACATACTACGATAACGGTCTTCAGGATCCATTCTGGTGGCAGCTTCTGCTACAATCTGTATTGAATCATTTTCGGGAAAAATATTCATTATCATTTTTCCCAATGCATACATATCTGTTCTGGCATCAGACTGGCCGAATCCATATTGTTCCGGAGCCGCATATCCCTCTGTACCGATAAATTCTGTATCTGTTCTTTCCCCTGTTTTATATACCCTGGCCGCATCATAATCTATGAGTAGCACTCTTCCATCCGGTTCAATCATTATATTATCAGGCTTCACATCCCTATGAATTATCGGCGGTTTGGCCTTATGGAGAAAAATAAGTGCATCACATACATCATCAACTATTCTGATCAACTCATTTCTATCAGGATTCTCATCACTTATATATTCCGTCAGAGTCTGACCGATTATCCACTCCTCGTGAATCTCCAGTTCTCCATTCTTTTCCTCATAAGAGTATATCTTCGGAATATGCTTGTTTCTCTTTTTTTTCAAATATTCGAATACATCCGTGTTATAAACCATAAGTCTCTTTATGCAATATATTTCTCCATTTTCCGTCCTGCCCATATCAAATGGTGTATCCTTAAAATCGACTGAATGGTATAATTTAATACGGTTTTTTTTAAAAAACATTTTAATCTCTCCCCATGAAAGGTTCTTATCATACATAAACTTATGAAAACTACAGGTCATCTCGAAAAAGTATTAAGTGAAATCAACACAAAAAAAGAACTTATCGACTACATCGATTCCAAAGAAAACATCGCCGAGTATACTTCTTTCTCTGAATATTATAAATCTATACCCAATGTTTTAGCTATGGAAAATACAGATATTTACAAATTATCGGACATTGATAGTAAGTACTGTTCACACATCCTAAGCGGAAGTAAAAAACCTGGACGTGACAAGGTTATTCGTTTATGTCTGGCTGCAAAGCTTGATACCAGACAGGTTAAGCGGGCTCTGGAAATTGCCGAGGCTGCTCCCCTTTATTCTCGCAGCCGACGTGATGCCGTTATTTCCTATGCAATAAAAAAACACTTATCAGTTATGGATACCAACATCCTTCTGGATGAATCCGGTTTGGAGCCACTATCCTGAGGGAACCAAGAATTTTGATTTTGTCAGCCTGGCCGACGATATAAAAAGGCTTACCCGCAAAGTGTGATTACATCATCACCTGATATCGGATAAGCCTTTTTTTAATTCAACAATCTCGCTTAGATCTCGTTCAGATCTCACTCAACAACTTTTTTCTTCAAAATTCCCAGTAATACACAGCTTACAATTGATCCGGCGAGAAGCGCTACCAGATACATAAGAGGATTACCAACAGTAGGGAATACGAATATTCCACCATGAGGAGCCATCAATGTACAATTGAATGCCATTGACAACGCTCCGGCAACTGCAGATCCTATGATGCATGACGGAAGTACACGGAGAGGATCAGAAGCTGCAAAGGGAATTGCACCCTCTGTAATAAACGAAAGTCCCATAATAATATTGGTAGGTCCTGCTTTTCTCTCCTCGGCAGTAAACTTATTTTTGAATATCATTGTGGCAAATGCAATTGCAAGAGGAGGAACCATTCCACCCACCATAACTGCTGCCATGATGTTGTAATTGCCCGCTGCTATAGAAGCTGTGCCGAATACATAGGCTGCTTTATTAACCGGGCCACCCATATCAACTGCCATCATACCGCCAAGAATCATACCAAGTATAACCGCGCTTGTTCCATTTAGGCTCTTCAGACCTGAGTTAAGTGCTGTATTCAATGCTCCGATCGGAGGTTCCACGCAGAACGTCATTATCACACCAACTATAAGTATTCCAAATAGCGGATACAGCAGCACCGGCTTGATACCATCCATACTTTCCGGAAGTTTTTTAAATAACCATTTCAGGAATAAAACTGTATAACCTGCCAGGAAACCTGCAACAAGTGCTCCCAGGAATCCTGAAGTACCGTTGGCAGCCAGTGCTCCGCCTACGAAACCAACAGCAAGACCCGGTCTGTCAGCAATGGCATTGGCGATAAATCCAGCCAGAATAGGAAGCATAAATCCAAAAGCAGTTCCACCAATTCCCTTCAAAAGAGCTGCAACAGGAGTGATACTACCAAAATTCTTTCTGGCTGCAAGAGGAAGGGAATTCATATCTACATTCAGACCATCGATCAGAAATGCAAGAGCGATCAGGATACCGCCACCAACTACGAATGGCAGCATGTGAGAAACACCACTCATCAGATCCTTGTATATCTTATGAGCAACACTGTCCTGTCCAAATGAGCTGTCTTTGCTGCTACTGTTTTTATTTCCCGAATGATAAATCGAAACTGAACCGCTTGCAGCCTTGTCAAGTAGTGCATCACATTTATTGATACCATCTGATACCTGGCATTCAATTACTTTTTTGCCATCAAATCTATCCATCGGAACCGGAGCATCTGCCGCAACTATGATACAGTCTGCTGCATTGATCTCATCCGGAGTCAGCACATTCTTGGCTCCACCAGCTCCTCTTGTCTCAACCTTGACACGGTATCCTCTTGCCTTGGCTGTTTTCTCAATAGTTTCTGCAGCCATAAAAGTATGAGCGATTCCTGTAGGACAAGAAGTTACTGCCAGGATCATTTTTCCATTTCCACTGAGGCTGTCACCGGCATTAGCCTTTTCCTCTATAGCTTTGGACTCTGCCTCATCAACAATTTTCAGGAACTCTTCCTTGGTTGTTGCATTTATAAGATTCTTCGAAAAATCTTCATCCAACAGCAGAACTGATAAACTGCTCAGGACTTCAAGATGGACATTATCCTTGGTATTTGGTGCTGCGATCAAGAATATAAGCTTCACCGGCTCATCATCAACTGCCTGAAAATCAACACCATTTCTAAGTACCATTGCAGCTAATGCAGGTTTTGAAACCGCATCTGATTTGCAATGCGGGATTGCGATTCCCTCGCCGGTTCCTGTATTGCCTTCTTCCTCTCTGGCAAAAACACCTGCACGGTATTTCTCAACATCTCTTATGGCTCCGCCCTTTGCCATAAGATCCACCATCTGATTCAGTAC
>JAKPAB010000242.1 GCA_029779695.1 Bacillota bacterium
TACAATGGCATAATGCAGCAGTACATATTTGCATATTACAGATGGATACAAAAATAAAATCATTATAAGCAGATGTATGCATAAATAGAAAAATAGAACTGTTTATTTTGCACAAATGGATATTTTAAATAAAAAATAAAAGCATAAGATAAGGGTATAAAAGGATCAAGTAGTTAAAGACCTTTTACGGACACAAGCGCATGGAGACCTCAAATAAAAGAAGAACAGTAAGACAGAGAAGAAGAAAGCAAAGCATTTTCAGGGTAGGGATATTTGGACTGGCGATAGTTGGAGCGGTGACGCTTATATATCTTTTGATCAGGCTATTGTCGGGCACACCGATATTTAAAAGAAATACTACCAAGATGGTGATTGAGGACCGACCGGATATCAAGGTGGAATTATTGACACCTAACAAATATTCCAGATCACAGAAAACACTTAAAAAGGTCAAGGGAGTGGTGATACATTATACAGCCAATCCTATGACAACAGCAGAGCAGAATCGTAGTTATTTTGAGGGACTAAAAGACAGTGGAGAGACCTATGTAAGCAGTCATTTTGTAATAGGACTCCAGGGTGAGATAATTCAGTGTATTCCCACCGGAGAAGAGAGCTATGCGTCTAACGACAGAAACTCTGATACTATTAGTATAGAGTGCTGCCACACTGATAAAACAGGCAAGTTTAATGAAGCAACCTACAATAGCTGCGTAGAACTAACAGCATGGTTGGTTACCAAGTTTGATCTGGAACTTCCTAAGGATGTTATAAGACACTATGATATAACCGGAAAGATATGTCCTAAATATTTTGTGGATCATCCTGAAAAATGGAAGGAATTTTTATCCGATGTTCAAGCTTACATTAAATCACATGGAACTGAAGTTGAAGTAAAAAAGGAGTAGAATTATGGAGTATTTTTTAGGAGTACTGTTAGCGATTGCAGTTGTGGTTCTTATATCATGTCTGAGAATCGTTCCTCAGGCACATTGTTTTGTAATTGAGAGATTGGGAAAATATTGTGGAACATGGAGTGCAGGCTTACATGTCAAGGCACCCATAATTGATAGGATCGCAAGAAAAATATCATTAAAAGAGCAGGTTCTTGATTTCCCGCCTCAGCCTGTTATTACCAAGGATAATGTTACAATGCAGATTGATTCAGTAGTATATGCCAAGGTATTTGATCCAGCAAAATACACATATGGTGTAGAAAATCCTATGGTTGGTCTCGGTAATTTAACGGCTACGACGCTTAGATCTATAGTTGGTGAAATGGAGTTAGATCAGACTCTTACTTCAAGAGAAGAGATCAATGCCAAGATGCTTACTATATTGGATGCAGCTACTGATGAATGGGGTATCAAGGTTACTCGTGTAGAGATAAAAAATATCAATCCTCCCAAGGAAATTGAAGAGGTAATGACCAAGCAGATGAGAGCAGAGCGAGAGAGAAGACAGACAGTTCTCGAGGCACAGGCTCACCAGGAAGCAGTTGTATCAAGAGCAAAGGGTGATAAGGAAGCTAAAGAGCTTGCAGCCGAGGCTGAGTCCAATGCACAGGTTTTCCTGGCAAAAGGGCGTGCTGAATCTATAAGACTAATATATGATGCTCAGGCAGAAGGTATTGCAAAATTGAATGATGCTAACGTAACTGAGGGTGTTCTTCGCCTAAAGGGAATCGAGGCACTTAAGGATGTTGCTGATGGTCAGGCTACCAAGATTTATATGCCTACTGACCTTACAGAGAGCGTAGCAAGTCTCGGAATATTGGGAGATGCCCTTTCTGATAAGAAACCTGTCAAGGATGCAGCAAAATCAAGAGAAGCTTATAGACATGATAAGTCAGAGGCTATGAAGCTGACAGATCCTTGTGTTAACAAGGATGCATCCCAGGAAAGTATTAGAACAGCAAGCGAGACATCAGAACTGAATAGTCGTCTGGCAACAGAAGCATATACAGAATCCAGAAGAACGGATCTTTAAAATGATATATATATTTGCAGCACTGCATTCAGAGGTCAAAACTATAATAAGTAATTATGAACTGAAAAAATGTGAATCAGTTGTTGGAAGCTTTGTACAATTTAAAAATGATGACATACTGCTAACCCTTACAGGCACTGGGCCTGTAAGGGTTGCTGTTGCAGTAGGGGCAGTTTTAGGAAAAGAATCCAATGGTAAGTGGGGTGAGGAACCTATTACATTACTCGTAGGTTCTGCAGCTTTTTCGAGTTCAAAAACAGATTTAATACAAATTGGGGATATCTGTCTCATTAATAAGCTTACCAACATGGATTCAGGCAGGACCTTTTATCCGGATATGATAATAAAAACCGATATTCCGGAAGCTTCTATTATCACAGGAAGCAGGTTGCTGGATACACGGGACGATTTATTTGACTCAGGTCTGGCAGGTGATAGTAATTGCGCTGAAACCCATGAAGTTTCTGAAACTTTTCAAATGGATGAATTGTATGATATGGAGGCAGCAGCATTCTATGAGGCGTCAGCAGAGTTTACTTCCCCGGATAAGATACATGTATTGAAAATGGTGTCTGACATGGGAGAAGCATCAGCTGTTACCAGAGAGAGTCTGGAAGATCAGTTCGCACTTCAATACGATACAATACAGAAATATGTGGATATTCTACTTCGAAAAGAAAGTCTAGAGTATGATAACTGCAACGAAGTCCTCTGGAAAACCGCCGACAAGCTAGCAGCGAAGGTAGCAATTGATGGCAGGTTCTCAGTTACAATGGAAAATGAACTTAGACAGATATTAAAGTATGCTGTGCTAGTGGAAGATGATAATGCAGAAAAAGCAGAATCATCAGAGAAATCAGAAATGGTAAAACTAGCAAAACCGGAAGAAGTAGCAGAAATATCAGAAATACCTGGAATGGGAAAAACAGCATCAGGACATTGCAGTAATATAGGTATAGTCGAAATTATCAACGGTTTGTATCGAGATGAAAAATTACCTGCCCGAGATAAGAGATCAGGAAAAGAGATATTAAATGAACTTAGAAAATATGTACGATAAGCCCTTTTCTCATATTTATATAGAAGAGCAGTTATTAAATGATCATACAAATGAAACTGCAAGAAAAATAATAAGTAAATTTACAGATGCTAAAATAATAACTATACATCACTATAAGGATGTATTTAACCGAAGAAGACAAAATGTCATAGCACAGCATAACAGTATGAATCTGATACTGGCAGATAAAAAAGGCCGATTAATATATGATGGTTCTCCTGTATGTCAGGACTTTGATGAAAAGTATTTTTACTATACATCTCTTTGTATGAACTGTGTGTATTCGTGTGATTATTGCTATTTAAAGGGCATATATCCTTCCGGCAATCTTGTGATATTTTGTAACATTGATGATTATTTTTCTCAGATTCGAGACATTTTAAAAGAGCATCCGGCATATCTGTGCATATCCTATGATACAGATCTCATGGCCATTGAAGAACTAACCGGATATGTAAAAAAGTGGTGTGAATTCACAAAAGATAATCAGGATCTTACAATTGAGATAAGAACAAAATCAGGAAATAAAGCCATATTTGATGATATTGAACCTTGTGATAGAGCTATTTTTGCATGGACTATTTCTCCTGACAAGGTCATTGAAAAATATGAGCACAAGACAGCAAACATGGATCAGAGGATTATGGCAGCAAAAACAGCCATGGAAAATGGCTTTCCAGTGAGATTGTGTTTTGATCCTATGATATACACAAGAGATTGGCAGGATGAGTATTCCAGCATGGTTGATAAGGTTTCGAATACTATCTCGATGAACAGCCTAAGGGATATAAGTGTCGGTTCATTCAGAATATCAGAGACATATCTGAAACCAATGAGAAAAAACATGCCGGACTCAGCGGTGATCCAATATCCATATGTTAATACTAATGGATTTTACCAATACGATGAGGAGCTTAGAATGAAAATGGAGAAGGAACTTGAGGGTATGTTGGTAAAATATGTTGATGAAGACCGGATATTTCATTGGAAATAATATGAGATTGTTACCAAACATGTGACTAGCATTTTAATAACCGCGCCATTCAAATTAATAATTGACTTATAAAAGACTCTTCCTTATACTTAACAAGACATATGTCACAACAGGTGTCTTGACACAATATAGGGAGGTTTTTATGGATAAAGTTAAAGCATTTCTTAAGAAAAAGGATATTGAGATATCCCTTAAGAGGTATGGAATAGATGCCCTCGGAGCAATGGCGCAGGGACTTTTCTGCTCACTTCTGATCGGAACTATAATCAATACCATCGGAAGCCAGTTTCATATTGGTTTTTTGACAACGACAATAGCCACAATAGCAGGGGCTAACTATACAGTCGGTGGTCTGGCAACAGCTATGAGTGGTCCGGCTATGGCTGTGGCAATAGGATATGCACTTCATTGCCCGCCATTAGTTCTGTTCTCACTTATTTCGGTAGGATTTGCATCTAATGCATTGGGTGGAGCCGGTGGTCCTCTTGCGGTTCTTTTCGTTGCAATTATTGCATCAGAGGTCGGTAAGGCTGTTTCAAAGGAAACTAAGGTTGATATTCTGGTGACACCGCTTATTACAATAGGAATAGGTGTGGCCCTGTCAGCGTGGTGGGCTCCGGCCCTTGGCAAGGCAGCAATGGAAGTCGGAACGATCATAATGTGGGCAACTGAGCTACAGCCGTTTTGGATGGGAATATTTGTATCAGTTGTAGTCGGAATAGCACTTACACTTCCAATTTCTTCTGCTGCAATATGTGCTGCTCTCAGCCTTACAGGGCTGGCCGGTGGCGCTGCTGTTGCAGGATGCTGTGCCCAGATGGTAGGATTTGCAGTTATGTCATTTAAGGAAAATAAATGGGGAGGTCTGGTATCTCAGGGAATAGGAACATCTATGCTACAAATGGGAAATATTGTTAAGAATCCTAGGATCTGGATCGCGCCGATCTTGACATCTGCAATAACCGGGCCGATTGCCACATGTTTATTTAAGCTTCAGATGAATGGAGCTGCAGTTTCGTCAGGTATGGGAACCTGTGGATTAGTTGGCCAGATCGGAGTGTATACCGGATGGGTCAAGGATGTGGCAAGCGGTGCTAAAAGTGGAATAACAGGATTTGACTGGTTAGGTCTGATCATGATCTCATTTATTCTTCCGGCGGTGATCACACCTATTTTTAATATGCTTGCCAGAAAACTCGGATGGGTCAAAGATGGAGATATGAAATTGGATTAATGACTGTTTTTAACTTCTTGTTAAATAAATAATGTTTGAAAATATTCAAGTATTTTTAAATATGTGAAAGTTATCAGATCCAAAATTATTATACACAGATTTTACTTGCGTATGCACATGGTTGAGAATATCGTATACATACGGAGGATAATTAAATGGAAGAGATTGGGAAATTTCTAGGTTGGGCAACAGCTGTATGCTTTGGAATGTCTATTATGTCATTTGTTGTTAAAAAGATTAATCTATGGATCATCAAACAGTTTGAAAAGGAATCACAGCTTCGAATGTTTTATGGCAAATTTATGCGATTTATCATTCGAAACCATATGTATTTTGGAATAGGCGCCGGGGCGCTAGCTATTTCACATCTGTATATACAGATATCAAACGGCAAGACATCATTGGTAGGAATTATGGCAGTGACACTTATGATACTTACCATATTACTAGGTGTTGCAATGAAAAAAATTGGAATTGCCAAGCATAAATGGCTATTATATACCCACAGAAGTGTGGTTGTGATGCTTCTGTTTACCATAATCGTACATATAATTCTTGTGGGATGAGAGGTTCATGCATGAGTAGAAGGCAAGAGATAGTCAGTGAATTTTACGAAAGATTTGATGAAGAAAACAGACTGGAAAACAGTCGGTGCGGACAACTAGAGTATCTGACATCAATGCATTACATTCATAAATATTAAAAACAGATTTAAAAATCATAGAAATCGGAGCTGGAACAGGCAGATATTCCATTGCACTTTCAAAAGAAGGGTATGACGTTACAGCGGTTGAACTGGTACAGAATAATTTGGATGTCTTGAGAAAAAATAGCCAGAGCATAGAAAACATCAGATCTTATTTGGGCGATGCAACAAACCTTGATATGGCAGAGGATAATGCATATGATATGACACTTGCGCTGGGACCTTTTTATCATTTGTATGATAAAAACGAGGTCAATAAAGCAATTGATGAGGCGATCAGAGTTACCAAGAAAAATGGAATCATTATGGTAGCTTTTATATCTGTTTATGCGATTTTATATTCAGAATATCTGAATGAAGGCCTAAAAGCTGGGTTAGAGGAAAACTTCACAGAAGATCATAAGACAAAACATTTTAAGGAACAGCTATTTACCGGGTATGATGTGGTGGAATTTGAAAATCTGTTTTCAGAAAAAAGTATAGAACATATAGTTACAACTTCTGTTGACAGTGTTCTGGAGCTTGTGAGTAGAAGAGATGATTTTGTCATGTCAGATGAGGACTTTAATAGATTTGCAAAATATCATCTTGCAACATGCGAGACAAGAGAGAATCTTGGAACTTCAAATCATTTGCTATATATTTGCAGAAAAAAATAATTTGCGGAAACCCATGTAAATAATTTAAAAATATCTTGAATAAATTATCAAGATAGAAGAAAATATGTGGTGTAAGGATATCTATCCTTACATCATTTTTTTTGAAACCGGTTAGGCTATACGAAGTAGAGCCTTATACGGTTTCGATACAGGGGCACTTAAAGAATCGAGCACAAAGTGCGAAGATGAA
This sequence comes from Bacillota bacterium, assembly GCA_029779695.1. Classification (GTDB taxonomy): domain Bacteria; phylum Bacillota; class Clostridia; order Lachnospirales; family Lachnospiraceae; genus Lachnocurva. Next base: position 6,833 of record JAKPAB010000242.1, read on the forward strand.
TTTAGTGGCATCGGATTTGAAACCGGTTAGGTATGTGAAGTAGAGCCTTATACGGTTTCGATACAGGGGCACTTAAAGAATCGAGCACAAAGTGTGAAGATGAATTTAGTGGCATCGGATTTGAAACCGGTTAGATATTTGAAGTAGAGCCTTATATGGTTTCGATACAGGGGCACTTAAAGAATCGAGCACAAGATCAGAGGTACATTATGCAGAATGCAGATACTAGAAGAAAGAAAATACTCGATCGGCTTAAAAAGTCAGAGAAGCCTCTAAGTGCGTCGTATCTTGCAGAAAAACTAGATGTCAGCCGTCAGATCATAGTAGGAGATATTGCACTTTTACGGGCTGAGGGAGAGAAAATCAATGCAACTCCGAGAGGATATGTCTTAGGAAATGCAAATGATAGCGGAGTCAAGCGGCAGATTGCATGTAAGCATAATTCGGAAGAAATGAAGGACGAACTATACACAGTAGTGGATGAAGGATGCATCGTAAAAGATGTGATCGTGGATCATCCGGTGTATGGCCAGCTGACCGGAGAACTAGAACTTAAAAGCAGATATGATGTGGATCAGTTTATTGAAAGGGTACAGAGTACAAATGCAAAACCTCTTTCATTTCTTACAGAGGGAATACATCTGCATACCATTATATGTCCGGATGATGCAGCATATAATAGAATAGTTGAAAAGTTAAAAAAACAAGGTGTGCTACTCTAGAACAATATACGGTGGAGATATAATTATGTGTCATTTGTTTTGACTCTTGGTTCATTATGAACTATATTAATAACAGAATTAATGAATCCATTTCATATAAATGCCAGAATCGATTTACTATAATAAACCAGGTAAACAAAAATTGAATTTATTATTAAATATTTTCAAAATATTAACCGATTTAAAGCAATATAGACGGAGTCATGCTATAATAATAGACATATTTAACGAAGATTAATGTAAGTTTTTGATATAACATTGCTAGGTTTGCATTACGTTCGTTAAGGAGGAAAATTTAATGCCAAAGGAGAAAAAAGTAAAGGTTGATAGAAAAGGCAGTGCGCAGGCGTCATCTGTGCAGGCAAAATCTAAGAGCAGTATCTCTAAGAAATTGCTTATGACTACTATCCCAATTATGACAGTTGCCATCATATTGATAATTACAATTGTGGTAATTCAGTCAGGTAAGATAATCAGGAAACTGGCAAATCATGATCTAGGTAATGAAGCAGAAGTGAATTCTGAACAGATTTCAAAAAATGTGGTATCTCTTGAGAGTAAGATGGATGCAATGGTTGCAGGTGTAGAATCATCAGGTATCACAGATCCGGCACAGATCGCAACAATGCTTGCTCCTTCGCTTAAGTTTGATAAGAATGCTCCAAACGGAATGTATGGTACTCTATCAGATAATACATATATAGATGGATCAGGATGGGTTCCTGATGCAGGTTATGTACCTACTGAAAGAGACTGGTATAAAGAAGGATTAAATCATAAAACCGCTTTACCAGGAGTTCCATATGTAGATGAGAAAACAAATAGTATGATAGTATCTCTTTCTAGAACATTTACATTGCCAAATGGTAAGAAAGGCGTAATGGCACTAGACTATACAATTAATGGAATTGTAAAGATTGTTTCTGATATGAAACCTCTCGGATCAGGAGGAGCACTCCTACTGTCATCTGACAGCGTTCTTTCTTATTTTACAAAGAGTTATAATGGTACAGCTATTTCAAAGCATAATAATGATGCATATCTCACCAAGGTCGCATCAATTGCAGCCAAGGGAACAAGTGATGTAAATGAGATTAAATCTAATGATGGTAAGACATATAATGTAGTTTTCGATAAGGTCGGAGGAACAGACTGGACGTTAGTGTCTTCTGTTGAAAAGGCAACTGTACTTGCAGAACTAAATAAGTTCCAGATCCTATGCTACGCAATAATGATCATAATGATAGCAATTATTACATTTACTCTTTGGAAGCTTCTTGATTTTATGGTAACCAAACCAGTTAGAAAGCTTACCAATAATATACTTAGAATTACTGATGGAGATTTTACAGTTAAAATTGACAAAGGTGGTAACGATGAAGTAGGAACAATGAACAATGCAATGCATAGGTTCGTTGAGGAGATGCATGGAACACTTGGAAATATCCATGAAGTAACAAATAAGCTCTCGAATGAGGCTGAAAACAGCAAGAGTGCATCAAGTACTCTAAACGTTCAGGCCAGAGAACAGTCAGATTCCATGGGTCAGATCAAGAATACTATGGAGGGAATGGCATCTGCTGTTTCAGAGTTGGCAGAAAATGCTACTAACTTGGCTCAGGAAGTAAGTGACCTTATGGAACGCGGTCACCAGACCAATGATACAGTTCAGGCACTTGTATCCAAGGCTCAGAATGGTCAGGAAGCCATGAGGGTCGTTGAAGATGGAATGCAGGATGTGTCATCAGCAATGAATGACATGAATAGCGTTGTTATCGAGGTCGGAAAATCTACAGAAAAGATTAATTCTATTATCGAGATGATCAATTCTATAGCTGATCAGACAAACCTTCTCTCACTTAATGCTTCAATTGAGGCAGCAAGAGCAGGAGAAGCAGGAAGAGGATTTGCAGTAGTTGCATCTGAAATAGGTAAGCTTGCTAATGACAGTGCAGAATCTACAACTCAGATCGCAAATATTCTAAAAGATATCACAGAGAAGATAAGTGATCTGTCCAAGAAATCTACAGACAATATGGGCAAGATAACAACAAGTAGTGATGCGATCAATAATGCAGGAGATACCTTCAAGGAGATTTTTAACGACCTTGATGAAACAGGAAACATTGTCAATGATATGATAGTAAGAGTTGGCAAGGTAGACGATATTGCAACATCTGTTGCTGCTATTTCTGAGGAGCAGAGTGCAAGTACAGAAGAAGTCAGTGCAACAGTCGAGACCTTGACAGTTAGTGCAGGCAGGGTTGCCGACGGAAGTATGGATGTTGATAATAGTGCGGAAACAGTTTCAGGATCTGCATCGACTATCCAGAATTTTGTGAGTAGATTTAAGATCTGATAGATATATATTTAAAACGAAATACCATAAAATAAATAATGGGCTCGGGAGATTTCCCCGGGCCTATTTGTTTTTGCGTTATTTTCTTTTGACTTTTATGCAAAAAAATAAAAAGATGTCGTATGACATGAAAAAAAACAGAAAAATGTGTTATTATATCAAGGCGTCACGAGAGAGATCTGTGACATGTTATTGTATGAGAAAAACCTGTAAATTTAACAGGAAGCAAAATTGCGAAAGGGGCAAATGATGAAATTTTTTATCGACACAGCCAATGTAGAAGAAGTAAAAAAAGCTAATGATATGGGTGTTCTGGCAGGAGTAACTACTAATCCTTCTCTTATCGCAAAAGAAGGAAGAGACTATATGACAGTTCTCAAAGAAATCACCGAGATCGTTGATGGTGCTATTTCAGGAGAAGTTAAAGCAACAACAATCGATGCAGAAGGAATGATCGTAGAGGGACGTGAGATCGCTAAGATCCATCCTAATATGGTTGTTAAGATTCCTATGACAGCAGAGGGACTTAAAGCAGTTAAGGTTCTCACAGCAGAGGGAATCCACACAAACGTTACACTTGTATTTTCAGCTAATCAGGCACTTCTGGCTGCTAGAGCCGGAGCTACTTATGTATCTCCTTTCCTTGGTCGTCTTGATGATATTTCAACACCGGGAATCGATCTCATCCAGCAGATCGTTGATGTATTTGATAATTATGCAGATATTGATACACAGATCATTGCTGCATCAATCAGAAATCCTATTCATGTTACAGACTGTGCACTTGCAGGTGCTGACATTGCAACAGTTCCTTACAATGTTATTATGCAGATGCTTCATCATCCACTTACAGACGAGGGAATCGTTAAGTTCCAGAAGGATTATGTAGCTGTATTTGGTGAGTAATTCAGATTGTTTATAAAAGCATGATCCCCCTAAAGCAGACAGGCTGATACCCAGCTGCTTTAGGGGGATTTTTTGATTAATTCTACAAATATTATAAAACAGATTATTTTTAAATAGTTCAATTAAAATCAGATTAACGGCAAACCAGATCAACTACAAAACCAGTTCAACTACAAATACAGTTATGCAGGCTGAGGCAGCAACTGTAAACAGACTCTTTTGGCGCCAACTGAGTATAACGGCCACAGCAAGGGCAGCAACTGCACTGATAACAGATGAGGTTGAAGAAAAAATAGATGGAAGAGTCATAGCTGATAAACATGCATAAGGAACATAGTACAAAAAACTATTCAAAAATCGATTCTCTATCTTCTTCTGGAAAATTACCAATGGCAACATTCTGATCAGATATGTAGTAAGGCACATGCATATTATGTAAGTATATATCATAATGAGTCCTCCTCATTTGGATCAGGTATTGGAAAGAATATAGCACCAAATGCGGAACCAACTATTGTACAAAAAATAATAGAAAATCCTGATGATAATCCCTTAAAGACAGGTATATAGGCGATGCTGCAGCTCAAAGCAATTGCAAATAATGAGACGATCCCGATCGCATGATGTTTCTTGACTGGAGGAAGTACAATTGCCACAAACATAGCGTATAGAGATATTCCAAGAGCACTTCGCACTGAAAGTGGGAGAATCGAATCAGCAATGGCACCTAAAAGAGCACCAACGGACCATCCTATAATGGGAGGTATCTCTAGACCAGCCATATAGGATCCGGTTACAGGACGGTCACGACTTACTGCAACAGCGAATATTTCATCGGTATTGGCATAGGCAATCAAAAGTCTGGTTAATGTACCGGTATGGGGAGCAAGCTTTTGAGATAGTGACAGGCTCATAAGAGCATAACGGAGGTTGATGATAAACTGCGTTAGTATCAGTTCCAGATAAGTGGTGCCGCTGTATATAAGAGTGATAGCGGCAAACTGGCCGGCGCTTGTCATATTGGTAAGGGACATAATGCAGGCATCTATTGGTGATATGCCGAATTTTGCAGCGGCAATACCAAATGAGAAACTGACACCTACGTATCCTGCTGCTATAGGCACTGAGTCTCGGACTCCTGTTTTAAATTCTTGTAAGTTCATATTACCTCGGATCTTGAAATGATAAAAAACTGCGAATAAATGTTATAAGCTTATTTATTGTACATTATAACCATTTTTAAAGGTAGTGAAAAAATATTACTATGTTGGAAAGACAAGGTATAAATGTTAAAATGTAAACGTAAAATAGGTATTAATATGATGGGGTATAAAATTATGAGATTAAAAGAAACACCATTATGGAAAAAAATTGTAAAAGTAATCCTGATATTGGTTCTTATAGTGGTTGTTCTTTTTGGTGGTCTTATCGCAGCATTGGCTATAACAGAATACAAGCCTGCAGCCAGGGAGAATCTAAAGATTACTGGAAATGGAAATAAAAAAATAAATACCAATGTTCCGATCAAAGTCATGACGTGGAATGTAGGATATTGTGGATTAGGAGCAGAGGAAGATTTCTTTATGGATGGTGGTAAGGAAACACAACCTTCCAGTCAGGCTCGTGTAAAGAGAAATCTAAAAAGCATTCAGAAATTCATAAAAAAAGAGAATCCGGATACTGTTTTTTTACAGGAAGTAGATCGAAATGGCACAAGAACTGGGCATCTAAACGAAGTGCAGAGCATTCAGGACAAAATGAAGGGCTATGACAGTGCATTCGCTCAGAATTTTAAAGTGCTGTTTATACCATATCCTTTCCCACCTATGGGAAAAGAGGATTCAGGAATTGTGACATTATCAAAATATGATATTTCAAAGGCTACGAGAATATCATTGCCATGTCCGTTTACCGGGATATCAAGAATGGGTAATCTCAAGAGATGCCTGTTGGTGAGCCGAACCAAGGTAGAGGGAACTGATAAGGAACTTGTATTTGTTAATCTTCATTTGGAAGCCTATGATAATGGAGAAGGTAAAAAAGCTCAATCGGCAATGCTTCAGGATTTTCTGCAAAAAGAATATGCCAAGGGCAATTATGTATTGGCCGGTGGGGATTTTAACCAGGTATTCGATAGTGCAGATAGTTCCAATTATCCAATTGTCAAGGATGGTGTTTGGAAACCTGGCAAGTTAAGTACAGAGGATTACACAAATAATTGGAGCTTTATGATGGATTCGAATGTGCCGAGCTGTCGCTCTTTGGATAAAAGGTATGAAAAGGGAATTTCTCCTGTAGAATTTCAGTTTTATATGATCGATGGATTTATTGTATCTGATAATATTTCGGTTGAATCTGTTGAGACACAGGATCTTCAGTTCGCCAATTCAGATCACAATCCTGTGGAATTAAAAATGACATTAAAGGATTAGAGGGAATAATGCGTCCGAATAAAAAAGTATCAGATTCAGAAGGTGAAGTACTGAGATGTGTTCAATATGGGGATATCAATATGTATAAGAACCTGTTTGGCGGTGCACTTATGTCTTGGATGGATGAGATCGCAGGAGTGGTATCCATCCGTCATTCCGGGCATCAGATGACAACAGCTGCTGTGGATAATCTCCAGTTTAAAAAGAGCATCAGTCTGGGAGATATAATTATTTTAAAAGCCAAAATTACTTATGTAGGCAATACTTCTGTGGAAGTAAGAGTGGATGTCTATAGGGAGGATAAGGAAACAGGACTTCGATATGTAGTTAATAGAGCATACTTTATTGAAGTGTGTGTAGACGAAGAAGGACATCCGATAGCCGTACCCTATGGGCTCGAACTAACTAATGAGTTTGACAAGGCTGAATGGGAGGCTGCGCTGAAGCGAAAAGAGCTTCGGATGAAGAGACGCCAGGAAGGTTTTTAGATTTATCAAAAATGGATCAGTAGATAAATGATATGATTCTTGTCAGGTAGACAATGTAAACATCTTCTGATCCATTTTTTTATGTATATTTATTTAATTCTGGAGTATATATGGCTATATTTTATGTAGTGGACTTAGTCGGTATTTCTGATTTTGAAGGAAGAAAGGCATAAAACATAATTCCGATTATAAGTAAAACGATTCCACCATACATAAGATATGTCTGAAAAATCGAAGCAGTGCCGGCTATCTCAAATATACCTCTTAGGAGGCTGCTCATGGTAAGAGATTCAAGACCAAGATTGTAAAACAGTCGGGATTCATTGCAGGGAAGCCTGATGGAGTTGGGCCTTCTGGTCAGAAATGTAAGAATCCCGTAGGGAAAAGCACCTAGGATAAGAGGCCATAAAAACAAGTAAGTCATATACATAGACCTGACATTATGGGAAAACTGGTCATATATTAAAAAGAACAGAAGACATATCCCGGTACCGACCAGTGTGATAATAAAATCCTGTCGGATAGTATGTTCGATTTTCGAACGTTCCTTGCTATTTATCATATTTTTTTTCTGTGCATATATATCTTTTAATGAAGTATCCATATAGTGCCTCCTTATTTGCCGATATAGATAATATCGCTTACTGAACGTTCGCTGATAGTATTACCATTTGTAGTTGGCTTATTAACGACGGTACAATTGAATACCATAGTACTCGATCCGCCACCATCCAGGTTATAAGCTACGGTACATCCACTATCCTTCATGACACCTGCCAGCTCATATAGAGATAAGCCCTGGCTCTCAGAGGTTCGGCCATCCGAAACTATCATTACATAATGTCCGGATTCAACCATTCCGATTGCTGTTCTAGGATTGGAACTCATGCTTTGAGAGACTTCAGTGTTTTCAGATACAAGGATCTTGCCATTGCTGACGAGCCCAGGGCCAAACGAGTATATATCAGTGGCACCTTTTTCTTTTAGCTCTGATGCGGTAACGTCACCTTCATTTACGATCTCCATTGTTCCGTCCTCATACACGACCAGATCATCCTGATCGGATCCTGCAGATGTAGACCTATATAGATATCCGTTTCTCATCACATATCCTGTATCGCGGAATCCGTAGAAATCTCCATTTATAGCAAGTATTGCACCTACGTTACTGGTGATTTCTGAGGTCTTTTCCTTTAGGTTTTCTCCAAAGGAATTGTCAGCAAGTCCGGAATTCAAATATGAGGAATCCTTGACGTATATGTCGGCGATGTAGACCTGCGTATCATCAACGGTCTTTTCTTTTATTGTGATCTTAATATTGTCATCTTCGTAAGATTTATCAGTCACAACAGCATCTGAAGAACTGGATGATCCGGAACTTGTAGTGGTTGATGATGTGGTACTTTTTTTAGAAGTTGAACTGCTAGATGATGAACTTGTAGATGATGAAGTCCCGCTTGTGGATTCGGCAGAGACAGATTTCATGCTTACAACGTTACTTGGAAGTACAAATGTCTCTAGAAGAGTATATCCGGAATATGCGGTTATCAGTGCTGTGCCGACAATGGCTGCAGCTATATGTGTTTTCCATTTCATGATTTGTACCTCCAATGAAAATGATCGTATTCATAATTAATGATTTGCTTTAATATCAGGATCATTTTCTTATAATATGTTTTTATTGAAATGTTTCTGATGATATATATTTAAAACTATGTTTTGTCATGAGGCGATTATAAAATCGAAAACTTAAGTCAGGCTTAAAATGATAAAATTATTTAAAGGATTTATGATTAAAAGAAAATTAATAATGTAAATAAAAAGAGAAAGTCTGATAAACTATGAGACAAATAGACAAATAGACAAATAGACAAATAGACAAATAGACAAATAGACAAATAGATAAATAGACAAATAGACAAATAACTAAAAATAAGAAAGGAAGTTCCACGGATGAAAAGCAGCGATCTGAAGTTCAAATTGGCAGAGGCCATGAAAATCTGCATGAAAACCTGCTAAGAAAAATCAAGCGTAAATTGCTTTTCCCAGCAGTTTTTTCTTTGTGCCTTGTTCTTATTATTTTTGTGCACACTAAAAAGGCTGACTTTCATCAGCCAATAATAAGCTGTATTTTCTATTTTTTTATGCTTTGTAAACTTCGCTTACACGAGCATAGTAAATTCTCAGGAACTTATTTAGTCCTGCTAT
>JAKPAB010000248.1 GCA_029779695.1 Bacillota bacterium
TCTTTAAATCAGACAGACTCCAACTATCATGCCATTCTATTATTGGTTTGCCACTTTCAAACTCAATTGGTAACCAAACATATCTTGCATCACTCGGATGTTTCGGTCTCCAAATATCAGCCATAAAAATGTATTTTCCATTCACATTAAGCACATAAGTACTCTGGCCACCAAAGGTAAGATCTGCATCTTTACCAATACAAGGATTGGGTAATTGCAGAATTCAAGTTAATAATGCAACTGATTAGAACAAAAGGAATGTGAAGAGTATTCAAAACAATGTTTTCAGAGCTAAAAGAGAAAGAAAATCTTTCCCTTTCGTTTGCTCTGTGGAGAAGTTGTTTCTATCTTTGCATCCTCAAGTTCCCCAACCATCAGTAGCTTATGAAAAAGAAACATCTTACCGAGGGTCAAAGATACGAAATCTTTGCATTATTACAAAGTGGAAAGTCACAAAAAGACATAGCCATACAATTAAAGGTCAACAAAAGTACCATTTCACGTGAAATAAGTCGCAATTCAGATGCTAGAAACAAGTCATATAGAGCAGACTTAGCCCATCGCAAGTATGTCAAACGGATGCAAGGACGTACCCGCTATCATAAGTTTGATCATTCATTACAGCTAATAGTGGATATTTTTCTTAAAGCAGATTTTAGCCCAGAACAAATCAATGGATTCCTTAAAACAAACATAAAGGAATGCATATCCCATGAAACAATCTATCAGTATATATGGAAAGATAAGAAAACTGGTGATAAGTTGTTGTTCAAACACTTACGTAGAAAGGGAAGGCATTATGCCAAGCGTGGTTCAAAAACTAATGGACGTGGTTTTATCAAGAATAGGGTTGATATAGATGAGAGACCATCAATCGTTGATGAGAAGGTTAGGTTTGGTGATTTAGAAATAGATACAATTATAGGCAAAAACCACAAAGGTGCATTATTAACAATAAATGATAGGGTTACGGGGCTTGTATGGATACGCTGCCTAAGCGGGAAAGAAGCCGAACCGCTCGCAAAAGCAGCCGTTAAGGCTCTGATGCCTATTAAAGAACTCATACACACAATTACGGCTGATAATGGAAAAGAATTCAGTTTTCACGAGAAAATTGCAGAGAAGTTGAATATTTCTATTTACTTTGCAAAACCATACCATTCATGGGAAAGAGGTGCCAATGAAAATACAAATGGACTCATTAGACAATACTTCCCAAAAGGTACGGACTTTGGAGATATTACCCAAGAACAAGTCATAAGAGTGCAAAACATATTGAACTCTAGACCCAGGAAAAGATTGGGATATATGACTCCTAAAGAGAAATTTAAACAATTAACTAATTTGGATTACAATGCAGTTGCATTATCCGCTTTGAACTGAACCCCGAAAGTTAGACACAATAACTTTCGGGGTTTTGCATGGAACAAAAAAGAAGGAAACATACCTATTCGGATCGTTTAAGGTATATGCACATGATTAAGGAAGGACACTCGTTTTGGTCCATCCATGTTAAATATGGTATTAATGCCAATATGCTTAAAGTTCTATGGCAAAAATACCAAAATCAGGGTCCTCAGTCACTCAAAGAA
>JAKPAB010000008.1 GCA_029779695.1 Bacillota bacterium
GTTTTTTTTGTATGAGCATCTGCCCTACTATGACAATTATGTAAAAACCGGAGGATATATAAGCGACACCAGCTTTACACATTTTGAGAAACATTTCCATGAATTGAATGGTAAGATCTGGGGAATAATCGGTCTAGGTTCCATCGGCAAAAGAGTTGCAGAAATAGCTACTGCCTTTGGATGTCATGTCCAGTATTATTCTACATCCCAAAGTCATCACGATGATATTTTTACAGAAGTAGATTTTGAAACCCTGATAGGCACCTCTGACATAATATCTATACATGCTCCACTTAACGAAAAAACAGAACGGCTTATTAACCGTTCCGTTTTCAAAAAAATGAAATCATCCACCGTTCTTCTAAATCTTGGACGGGGTCCCATCATAAATGAGTCTGATCTATATGATGCCCTTATTCGAAATGAAATCGCCGCAGCTGGGCTGGATGTTCTCTGCGATGAGCCTATGTCCGTAGACAATCCTCTCTTCAAATTAAAAGACAGCGACAAACTCTTTATAACCCCTCATATAGGATGGGCTGCAACCGAAGCGAGGCAGAGACTCATGAAGATAATCGAAGGACAGATTCAGGAAGAATTCCCACTACAAAAGTAGTTCGGAAAAAACAAAGCCAAAAGTAAGCATTAACTCGCTTAGCCTCTTACTTATTATTAATTCTTCTTTACAAGAAGTGAATTGCCTGTCATCTCCTTAGGAATCTCCATTCCCATTACCTCTAGAAGTGTAGGTGCTATATCACAGAGTCTGCCTTCTGATCTAATGGTATATTCAGGATCATAATTATAAAGAATAAATGGAACTGGGTTGGTGGTATGAGCTGTATGAGGCTGGCCTGTTTCCTTGTTCAGCATCTGTTCTGCATTACCGTGGTCAGCGCATATAAACAGTACTCCGTCCATCTTCTTGACAGCATCAACTGCTGCTCCAACACATTGATCTATTCTCTCAACTGCTTCAATAGCTGCATCCAGTATTCCGGTATGACCTACCAT
>JAKPAB010000010.1 GCA_029779695.1 Bacillota bacterium
GTTTTTTTTGTATGAGCATCTGCCCTACTATGACAATTATGTAAAAACCGGAGGATATATAAGCGACACCAGCTTTACACATTTTGAGAAACATTTCCATGAATTGAATGGTAAGATCTGGGGAATAATCGGTCTAGGTTCCATCGGCAAAAGAGTTGCAGAAATAGCTACTGCCTTTGGATGTCATGTCCAGTATTATTCCACATCCCAAAGTCATCACGATGATATTTTTACAGAAGTGGATTTTGAAACCCTGATAGGCACCTCTGACATAATATCTATACATGCTCCCCTTAACGAAAAAACAGAACGGCTTATTAACCGTTCCGTTTTTAAAAAAATGAAATCATCCACCGTTCTTTTAAATCTTGGACGTGGTCCCATCATAAATGAGTCTGATCTATATGATGCCCTTATTCGAAATGAAATCGCCGCAGCCGGGCTGGATGTTCTATGCGATGAGCCTATGTCAGTAGACAATCCTCTCTTCAAATTAAAAGACAGCGACAGACTCTTTATAACCCCTCATATAGGATGGGCTGCAACCGAAGCGAGGCAGAGACTCATGAAGATAATCGAAGGACAGATTCGGGAAGAATTCCCTAATATGTAGACTATGCTAAAATGCCTTTTGCAATACCAGCTTTTTCTATTAATATTAAACTCACTCTTCTCCCATTATATCAGCCTTGACTCGCTCAATATGCATTGCAAGATAGCCGATTTCGGGCTGGCTGAACTCAGCATTTAGGCTCTTGCCCAATTCTTTACAGATTATTCCTGCTGTTTCAAATGATTCCGGGTATGCATGAGATACGTAATCATTCATGCTTAGTTTTAACGGCTCTTGCTTCTGAATCCTGGCTACCATATATCTTATATGATTCATCATCCTGTTATATGAAAGAGATTCAATCGAAATCTTATGTCCTGTGGTTTCTTCTATTTTCGAAATGCAATTTCTGACTGCCTGAGCTGTTTCAATTGACTGCGATATCTTATCATTTGATGTGGACGAATGAATATGAAGTGCTATATACCCTATCTCATCATCTGAAATATCTAGACTTAATTTTTCCTGCAATAAATCTCTTACGATTTCAGCGGATTTATATTCTGCATAAAATAGTATTTTAATATCATTTAAAAGAGGGTTTGATATTTCTTCGTGGTTTCTGATTCTTTTGGTGGCATACTCTAAATGGTCTGCCATAGGAAATACTATATTATGATCTACCGATGGGAAATTTTTCTCGGCATTATCCAGAACCTCTTCTGCTATTTCCAGGAAGAAAGGATCTACATGCTTGACAATTTCTTTTACAGTGCCTCTGTCTGATGACTCGGACAGAGAAAACAGTCTATAATTCGACTGGATCGAAATGGCCTGGGTGGGCTTCATTCCAAAGCCTACACCCTTTCCCATTATCAAGTATTCCTTTAATTCATCGGTCTCTACTGTGATTACCGAATTATGGTTTAACACTTTTTTTATTTTATGCATATTTTAATCCGCTTAATCTGTAAACGACTGATTGCCTTTTCCTTAATTTCAATCCTCTAATATATATATTTCAAAAAGAGGATCTCCTGCCTTTATCTCTCCTGATTTCAGGAGTTTAATGTTGACCTTATCCTCATCCATATCTGTAACCAGGATCGGTGATGCTATTGATGGTGCATTTTCCTTTATATAATCAAGATCTAACTTCATCATTGGATCACCTTTTTTCAATTTCTGCCCATTTTCGATCAGTACTTCAAATCCATTCCCGCCTAGCTTCACTGTATCAATTCCAATATGTATCAGAAGACTCACATCATCATCAGTGATATACCCTATAGCGTGCTTGGTATCAAATACGAATGCTACCTGACCATCACACGGAGCGTACACTGTATCCGTTATAGGAGTAACCACAGCTCCATCCCCCATCATCCTGCTGGCAAATGCCTCATCTGGAGTCTCGGATATATCCTCTGCTTTTCCATTTACCGGGCTATATATGGTAACTGTCTTAGCTATTTTTTTGTTTGCTTTGTCAGGACTTGCTCCGACGATTGTGTCGTCAGCTGCTGCATCTAAAGGAGCTACGAGTCCTTCATTTTCTGAATTATACTCAGTATCCGGTGCTTTTTCAAGGTAGTCTTCCAGATTGGATTTGATCACTGCTACCTGTGGTCCATATATAACCTGAACCGCTGTTCCCTTAACAACTACTCCTGATGCCCCGGTAGATTTTAACATTGCCTTATTGATAAGTCCTGCTTTATTACATGTAACACGAAGTCTGGTTGCGCAACAATCTAGATCAGAGATATTTTTTTTACCACCTAGGCCCTTCATGATCTGATCACTTAGTACTTCTTTTTCCGGAAGATTCGAAACTGCTGTCTGTTTAGCCTTGTAATCAGCCTTGGTATAGAGCTTAGTCTCTTCGTCATCATCTTCACGACCTGGTGTCTTTAGATCAAGTTTCTTGATAAGGAATGTAAATATAAAGTAATACAAGAAGAAATATATGATTCCCACCGGAATAATAAGTAACCAGCTAGTTTTCTTATTACCCTGTAATATTCCAAACAAGAATAGGTCTATAAATCCACCTGAAAACGTGAGTCCAACAGCAATATTAAGCATATGAGCGATCATGTATGCTGATCCTGCCAGAATTACCTGAACACCAAATAGGATAGGTGCTACAAAAAGGAATGAGAATTCAATAGGTTCTGTGATTCCTGTAAGCATGGATGCAAGAGCTGCAGAGAGTAAGAGTCCTCCAACCTGCTTCTTCTTTTCCGGACGAGCTGTTCTATACATAGCAAGCGCTGCTCCGGGGAGGCCGAAGATCATGAATATAAATTCTCCTGAGAAATATCTGGTTGCATCAGAGCTGAAATGAGCGATATGTGCAGAGTCTGCCAACTGTGCAAAGAATATATTCTGTCCGCCTTCTACTACTTTGCCTGCCACCTTTGCAGTACCACCAACAGCTGTCTGCCAGAACGGCATATAAAATACATGATGCAGTCCGAATGGGATAAGAGCTCTTTTAATAAGACCAAAAATAAGAGTTCCTACATAACCTGATCCTGTTACCAGTCCACCAAGGCTGTAGATTCCTGTCTGGACAAAAGGCCATATGTAGAACAAAATGATTCCCACAAACAGGTATACAATCGTAGATATAATAGGAATAAATCTGGTTCCACCAAAAAATGAGAGCGCTGCAGGCAGTTCAATTTTGTAGAACTTATTATGAAGAGCTGCTACTCCGAGACCTACGATTATACCCCCAAACACTCCCATCTGAAGGGTAGTGATTCCGCACGATGTGGTGATCATCCCATCAATTGCTTTTTTCTCATAGCCTGTAATACTTATCATTGCGCTGATAGAAGAGTTCATTACAAAGTATGCAATCATTGCAGAGAGAGCGGATACTTCCTTTTCCTTCTTAGCCATACCGATTGCTACGCCTACCGCAAAGATAATAGGAAGATTGGCAAATATAATATTTGCTACATCATTCATTACTGTAAGTAATATATTCAGAACCGTTCCCCTACCGAGAATAGCTCCGAGATGATAAGTTGCTATCGTTGTCTCATTGGTGAATGAGGCACCGAGTCCCAGTAGCAGACCTGCTACTGGGAGTATTGCGATGGGAAGCATAAAGCTTCGACCGATTCGCTGCAGTACACTAAAAATTTTGTCTTTCATATCGACCTCCTAAATCGTTTAGTCCGAGTATCGTCGTATATGCCATTCTATTGTTTAAAAACCGGTTGTAATCGCGTAGGTTCCTTACTTGATTCATGTAATGATATCTAAACAAAAAAAGTAGGCATCAACGACAAGACACCCTAGGTGCTTGAATCAGTTAATGCCTACTAAAAGTTACATACCAAATATTTGATCACATGACAATCAAGTGAATCTGCAATAACTCACTTAACTGCTTCCGTAATTTCCTATGATAAAATATCATAAATTTTATGCTCTGTAAAGAATATATAATTTTTATTCTATTTAATTCTTCTTTACAAGAAGAGACTTACCTGTCATCTCCTTAGGAATCTCCATTCCCATGACCTCTAGAAGTGTAGGTGCTATATCACAGAGTCTGCCTTCTGATCTTATAGTGTATTCAGGATCATAATTATAGAGAACAAATGGAACTGGGTTGGTGGTATGAGCTGTATGAGGCTGGCCTGTTTCCTTGTTCAGCATCTGTTCTGCATTACCGTGGTCAGCGCATATAAACAGTACTCCGTCCATCTTCTTGACAGCATCAACTGCTGCTCCAACACATTGATCTATTCTCTCAACTGCTTCAATAGCTGCATCCAGTATTCCGGTATGACCTACCAT
>JAKPAB010000095.1 GCA_029779695.1 Bacillota bacterium
CAAAGATCAGGTGTCATTGCGAGGTCTGCGCAAATATCCCTTTGTCTTATTCCCTTACGGTATCCATACACGTATGGAGATAGAACAGATGTTTATCATGAACCACGAACCCGTTATCTCACCCCGTATAGAGGTCAACGATGCCAGTCTGATATTAAGAATGGTGGAAACAGGCAGGTGGCTTACCATATTGTCGGAAGGAATCGTAGCCAAAAAGAAAAACTTTAAAGCTATACGCATATCGGGTGTCACCAACAATCTGAAATGCTGCATCGTCAGACCCAAAGACAAACATATCTCTACGCTCGAGAAATCATTTTGCGATATCATCAAGAGACATTGGATGTAAAAGATAGTTATATCATAAGTAATCATATTTTAATAAAAAAACGTCATAACGTCGCGATGCTCTGTTTATAAGGGTTCCGCTAAACATGAAACGCCAACAAACTACAAAGAAACATCACAGAGATTCAGACTGACAGAACGCTAATCGGTTGTAGTAAGACAGTTACATTGTCATATTTCAGTCATAGATTTTACGGAGCGCCTCCGTAAACCGTTTACGTGGCACCCTCGTAAACACATTACGGCGGTGCCGTAACAACATTACAGCGGTGGTGTAGACACTCTACAGCGGTGGTGTAACAACATTACAGCGGTGGTGTAACCTCTCTACAGCGCTTTGGAAAAAAGATATTCCAGTAATTTTTGATTCCAGTTGACTCCTTTTTTTCTTATTTATCGTTACGGTTGACTAATTTGTTGGTTTTCGGGTGGAGGATAGGTGGAGGTTTGGTGGAGGTTCTGGTGTACAACTTATTTTCGCAAACAGCTAATAATCAGAATAATACAAAGAAATTACATCCTTCGGGTGGAGGATGGAGGTAGAAATCAAAAAAAATAGTAGAGGAATGAATGAGTCAACTTATCCGGTCATAAGACGGGTGGAAGCAGTGTGGAAGCAACCGGATTTGCCTCCACACGTTTCAAGTATTTACTAATCAGAGAAATACAATGCTATTTTTGACCTCTGTGGAGGGTGGAGGCAAAAACATTTTTTTTGTAGGATGTAAAAAGGTCAGGACAGAAACCGGATTCGTACATTGTTTAATGATGAATATGATATAATATTCGATTAATATTTTCTGTTTTTTAATTAAAAATAAAACAGAAATAATATAAAATTACTATATTTGCGGTCTTAAATCATTGCAGGCGATACTAATGACCGAATCAGAATTAATACTTAAACTTAAAAACGGCTCAAATAAGGCGTTTGAAGAATTGTATGCCATGTATGCAGGTCGCCTGTTCTCTTTCTGCTATAAATATATCAAGACGAAACAGGAAGCGGAAGAAATCGTAGAAGA
>JAKPAB010000270.1 GCA_029779695.1 Bacillota bacterium
TCGAACGCTACAATATAAAAATGCTAGAAGAGCTACGGACATAATGGTGTTAGAGTATGAGCTGGGCAGTGCATAAAATGTCACTAGCGATGGAGCACCACCGATTACAAGTGCGATTATTCCGATTAAGAACCATTTTATTTTGGTAAAAATCTCGTTATAACGAACCATGATTATTATAATTGTTACAAAAGAGAATACTAGCAATGTCATTATCATAACATGAGTTATCCATACAACATTTGAAAAATCAAAGTTAAATACCAATATAAGAATTCCCTCTAGAACTGTAAGGATAAAATCAATAAGCACCAGTACTGAGGCTATTTTTTTAAATTTGTGTTCTTCTAATTGGTTTACAAGTAATATTGCTGGAATCGGAATCATCATTAAGGAAAAGAATTCTATGGCTCTGAAAAGTGGTACGTTGCCAAAAAAAACCTGGTTAGCTCCTGACTGAGCCATGTACCATATTCCCAAAAATGAGGTAAAGAGCCCAAGGTAAAAATATGATGATTCAAGGTTATTTGGGTTAAACTTATATACCATAAAGAAGATACCAAACAATAAAGTTATGAAACCGGCTATGATAACAATTATTTTCTGTAGAATCAGACGCAAAATCAGATCAGATTTATCGCCGATAGCTACGGAGCCTATCCTACCTGAGTAACGGGGGATGGAAGTACTATAGGTTATTGTCATTGGTTTTTTGGAATAGGATTTTATCATGGGAACAAAGAGAAATTGCTTATTGGGCTTGTTGTTTGATAGGAGTCCAAGACAGCCATTATATTTGTAAACAGTTGTTCCGCTTATTGTAACTGTAACATTTTGATAATTTGTCAAAATAACCAGATAATCTGTATCTTTAATATTATTGGGAAGGGTTCTTGCAATGTTTAAGTAAGAGTCCTTGCCAGGATTGTAATCACCAGGAATTATTTCGTTGGTTCCAAGGGGTCGCTTTTCGGTGGAAATCGTCCAATTGTTGCTCAAGTCGGTTATTTCTTTCTGATAAAAAGAAATCCCATCATGGGGGACAAGATTCTGGCGAAATATTGATATACATAGTATTACGGACAGTGTAAAAAAGATGATCCAATGTACCGAATTTAAAGCTTTTGTCTCTTTTCTCATAGCAATGCTTCCTTGTTTGAATGAGGAGTACCATGTTGTATGCTGATATGAAAATAATCCAGATGTTTATTATTTATGTAATTAATGTTTGTGTTTATTCGAGTAGTGTAATTATTTACATAGATAATAAAAATAGTTGTGTATCAAAAAAAATACACAACCATATTGTACCAATTATGGTTAAACTAAGCAAAATATATTAATAAATTTTATGCAATATTAATGCTGACTATACAATTTGTGAGTTATAAAACAGTTTTGTTATATATTATATGTGAACTGATTTAGCAATCTATTCGTCACGCTTTTCTTTTTTCCATTGACGAATGTAGTTTACACGTTCCAGACAGGCTTTTTCATCACCCTGTCCAGCTGGTTCATAGTAATGAGTCCCGGCAAGAGCGTCAGGAAGACATTCCATTTCTGTCATTTTTTCAGCATAATCATGAGCATATTGATAGCCATTGCCGTATCCCAGATCCTTCATCAGGCCGGTAGGAGCATTGCGTATGTGCATTGGAACAGGCTCATCAGGACGCTCTCTTGCATCCTTGGCAGCACTTAGATACGCAACTTCACAGGCATTTGATTTTGGCGCAAGTGCCATATATAAAACAGCCTCGGTAAGATGAACGTTGCATTCCGGCATACCTATGAGATGACAGGCTTCTGTGGCGGAAACTGCAACCTGAAGGGCTCTAGGATCTGCGAGCCCTACATCTTCGGCGGCAAAGCGTGTGACACGACGGGCAATATACATAGGATCTTCACCGGATTCCAGCATTCTTGCCAGCCAATATACGGCGGCGTCAGGATCTGAATTACGCATAGATTTGTGAAGCGCGGAGATCAGGTTATAATGTTCTTCACCATTCTTGTCATACAGAAACGATCGCTTCTGAGTGATCTCAGCAATATTTTCGTCTGTAACGGTCAACGTTCCATCGGATGATAAATCTCCGTTTTCAATCAGGATCTCTAATGTGGATAAGGCGGAACGGGCATCTCCATTAGAAAAAATACAGATTTTATTTAATATATCATCTGAAATATTTATTTTCTGATTACCGAATCCTTTGGGATTTGAAAGAGAACTTTTCAAGATGGTCATGATATTGGCAAGAGTCAGTTCTTTTAATACAAACACACGGCATCGCGAGATAAGAGCGCTGTTGATCTCAAATGAAGGATTTTCGGTGGTGGCTCCTATTAAAACGATTGCACCTTTTTCTACATATGGCAGAAAAGCGTCCTGCTGTGCTTTGTTAAAGCGGTGGATCTCGTCTACAAATACAATTGTCTTTTTACCATAATGACGGTTGGTATCGGCATCTTCCATAACCTTTCGGATCTCTTTGATACCAGATGTTACGGCACTAAAATTAACAAATTCAGCCTTGGTAGTGTTGGCGATGATCCGGGCTAGAGTGGTTTTTCCCACGCCGGGAGGACCCCATAATATCATGGAAGAAATCTTATCTGATTCTATCAGGTTACGAAGGGGCTTGCCGGGACCTACCAAGTGTTCCTGACCCACATATTCATCTATTGTTCTGGGCCTTAATCTAGCGGCTAAAGGCTCGTAAACTTCTCTGTCAAAAAGTGACATTTGTTCCATATTCAATACCTCCTAAATCACCATATTATTTTAACCTAACGAAGTAGGAAATGGTAGGGTGCTAAAGCAGTAAAATAAGTGCCATGGTCATGGATAAAAAAAGGCGTTGCCGTAAAACCAGATTTTGTTATTAGTGGATCAGTAATATCTTGCAAAATTATTTTCGATATGGTAGGATAAAATCCGCGTTTGCAGGAGTGGCGGAATGGCAGACGCATCAGACTCAAAATCTGACGCTGGCAACAGCGTGTGGGTTCAAGTCCCATCTCCTGCATCAGAAAAGAATCCCTATTGGGATTTTTTTTGTGCTTAGAAATATAAAAAAAACCAAGCAAAGCTTGAAGATACAACGACAGAGCTCTAAAACAAATCAGGTTCTAGCGTTAAAAAATAGTTATTTCGGTATGTTTATAAAAAATTCACATTTTGAAAGTTGCATTGATTCCATAATATTTTATAATGTAAATAGAGAAGAGATCCGATAAATTGAATATAAGATTCTTAAAGGAAATAAGAGTCGGGAAGAAAGGAACTTCCAAACCCCCTAGAAAGAAGGTGAGCATATGAGGTTCCAGAAAATAAACGAAAATTCAGTCAGATGTATTATTACGCAAGAGGAACTAGATGCTCGCGGAGTTGTGGTCGAGGAGTTGATCGCAAATAAGGAAAAAGCTTCGCAATTTTTAAAGTATGTATTAAAAGAAGCAGATTATGCTGTGGGATTCCACACAGAAGGCGCGATACTTAACGTTCAGATATCGATTATGCCTAATGGCGCTGTTTCCATGATGATAAGTGATGATGAGGATGTACTTCTGAAAAATGTCATCTCAGAGATGAAGAGCAGGCTCAAGGCATTCAAGGATCTTATGAATACCAAAGGAACGATAGATCAGAATGATGCTGCGAAACTACAATTGCCGATAGGCCAGGCATTTATAGATGATGGAACAGGTATTGATACAGATATCGTATCAGCTCCGGCAACTACATCTGCTGATGATAATGAAAAAGATAAAGATAAAGAAAAAGATAAAGATCAGTTGATCAGAATGGCGTTCTGGCTCAAGCTCGATAACATTGATAACTGTGTCGGAGTTTCTCATACTCTGTCAGATGTTCCAGAGATCCCATCTACCCTTTATAAGTTCAATGATGATTTTTATATCGAGATGCAGCTTATGCTTACCAGAAGTGAGCTTCTTGATTTTATCTGCAAGACTACAGAGTTTGGCAGTCAGATATTCCCCAGTAATGGAGAGAGCTCTAGAGAGATCAAGGAACATGGAACTGTAATAATAAAGGATACGGCAATAAGTGATCTGAACAAGATCTGATGACAATAATGCAATAAATACAAATTTTATAAACATATTTATATAAATACTCTCGCTTTATGGCGGGAGTATTTTTTATTTAATTCACTATTCTATCTGCATAGTAGAATTACTTTTATCTATATATTAAAAGAAAGGTTTGAAATTCGTGACGAAATGAATTATTATTAAGTGAACATAATTCAACAAATAGATGAAAAAATTATCACACACAAGGAAATAGCAAAGATATCATATACGGGGAAATGGAAAAATTGTTTTGAATAAAGCTATTGCTAGAAGTACTTGTAGAATATTCCAAATCAAAAAGAAAGGCGGTTGAAATGCACTATCATATAGGCGTAATCAGAGGCGATGGAATCGGCCCGGAAATTGTTAATGAAGCACTCAAGTCTCTGAACAAGGTTTCCGAGAAGTTTAATCGTGATTTCAAATACGAAGATATATTGATGGGCGGATGCTCAATAGATGTGTATGGTGTGCCGCTGACAGATGATGCAATAATGGCAGCGAGACTATGTGACGCTATATTGATGGGCTCTATAGGAGGCGATGCCAAGACATCCCCCTGGTATAAGCTCACACCGGATAAACGTCCTGAAGCAGGATTGCTAAAGATCAGGAAGGCACTTAAGCTATTTGCCAATCTACGACCGGCTCATCTATATCCTGAACTCAGAAGTGCCTGTCCCCTTAGGGACGATATAATCGG
>JAKPAB010000290.1 GCA_029779695.1 Bacillota bacterium
TACAACAGGAACAGCAGCTACATACGCAATCGATGCGATCGCAGATGCAGTTCAGAAGGTATCATCACAGAGATCTAGCCTCGGTGCAGTTCAGAACCGTCTCGAGCACACAATCTCCAACCTGGATAACATCGTAGAGAATACAACCTCAGCAGAGTCCAGAATCCGTGATACTGATATGGCTAAGGAGATGGTTAACTACAGCAAGAATAACATTCTTGCTCAGGCAGGCCAGTCAATGCTTGCTCAGGCTAATCAGTCTACACAGGGAGTTCTGTCACTTCTTAAATAATTAGCAAACAGAAATAGATATAAATGAGAAATCCATGGTATTTTTTATATAAAAATCGCTTATGGGTTTCTCATTTTCCAGTTAATACGAATTATAAGCCTTATTTTTTTGTAAATAACATAGGTTAAAAAATGAAAAAATAATTAAGAAAATAATTTTATTATTTACTATAATTTTTTTCGTAGTATAATTCGATATATAGGATATAAAGAAAATTGATTTTCCTAGGAATCGATTTTATTTATATATATACCCATATACATATGTAAGACGAGGTATCTGATTCACATCTTTATCAGACTTCTGAGTTTAGAATGGATATGGCACAATTATTACACTCCCCACAAGGATCGTGGGAGAGGCTATGATCAAGGAGGAAAACATTATGGCAATGGTAGTACAGCACAATATGCAGGCAATGAACTCATCTAGAATGCTTGGGACAACATCAAGTCAGCAGGCAAAATCCACAGAGAAACTTTCATCAGGTTATAAAATCAATCGTGCAGCAGATGATGCAGCAGGTCTAACAATTTCCGAAAAAATGAGGAAACAGATCAATGGTCTGGACAGAGCTTCAACGAATGCACAGGATGGTGTATCTGCAGTACAGACAGCCGAGGGTGCGTTAACAGAAGTTCATTCAATGCTTCAGAGAATGAATGAGCTGGCAGTTCAGGCATCAAACGGAACTAACAGCAAGTCTGACAGAGATGCAGTTCAGTCAGAGGTAGATCAGCTCAACACAGAGATCGATCGTGTCGCTGAAACAACCAAGTTCAATGAGACATATCTGTTAAAGGGTGATTCAACAGCAACTACAAAAACAGCAAATGTTAATGCTCACGATGCAGGTCTAAAGGGTACTCTTGCTGACACTGGATCTGATGCAACGACAGCAACTTTTACAATCACTCCCCCTGTAGCTGGAGATTCAGTTACTATAGCTGGTAAGACATTTACAATCAATTCAGGAGCAACTGAGGCTACAACAACCACAGCAACTGATGCGCAGGCAAAAACTCTTATGGCTAAGGATACTCTCGAAGTTAATGAAGCAGTCAAGCTCATGGGACATGAATTAGTATCAGCTTCAAGTATCGGAACAGACACAGCAGCAACTTCTGCTTATGCAGCTGGAGTATTTACGATCACAAAAGGAACTGTAGCAGTTCCTAAGGATCTGTCATTTAACCTTCATGTAGGCGCAGATTCTGACATGACCAACAAGATCGGTGTCAAGATCGAAGCTATGAATTCTGCTAATCTTGGAACCAAGAAAATCAGCGTAACTGATGATACAGGAACAGCAGCTACATATGCAATCGATGCGATCGCAGATGCAGTTCAGAAGGTATCATCACAGAGATCTAGTCTCGGTGCAGTTCAGAACCGTCTCGAGCATACGATCTCCAACCTGGATAACATCGTTGAGAATACAACTTCAGCAGAGTCCAGAATCCGTGATACTGATATGGCTAAGGAGATGGTTAATTACAGCAAGAATAACATCCTCGCTCAGGCTGGCCAGTCAATGCTCGCTCAGGCTAACCAGTCTACACAGGGAGTTTTATCACTTCTTAAGTAATAAGTTAACGGTTCACAGCTA
>JAKPAB010000296.1 GCA_029779695.1 Bacillota bacterium
TAGATACTCAAAATGTAGATTTTCCACAAGCAGTAAGATATGCGTTAAACGAAGTTTATGGAGCATATGCAATTACAGTAATGCACAAGGATTATCCAGGAGTTTTAGTAGTAGGAAGATTAGGTTCGCCATTGGCAATTGGTTTAGGTGACAAAGAATATTTTATCGCTTCAGATGCTTCACCATTTGTGGAATTTACTAAAGAAGCAGTTTATCTAGAAGATGGACATATGGCTACTATTTCATTAGAAAATGGTGTAGATATTAGAAGCATCAAAGAAAATGAAAAAATAGAACCTGCTATCCAAGAACTTAAATTATCATTAGAACAAATAGAAAAAGGAGGTTATGAGCATTTCATGTTAAAAGAAATTTTCGAACAGCCAAAAACTATCCAAGATACATTAAGAGGTAGATTACTTGTAAATGAAGGCATTATAAAAATGGCTGGAATTTGGGATCACTTGGATAGAATTAATAAAGCAGAAAGAATCATCATCATTGCTTGTGGTACTTCTTGGCATGCTGGTTTAATCGGAGAATATCTTATCGAAGAATTTGCAAGAATTCCTGTAGAAGTAGAATACGCTTCAGAATTTAGATACAGAAATCCCATCATTACTGAAAAAGATATCGTTGTAGCCATTTCTCAATCAGGAGAAACTGCAGATTCAATGGCAGCGATTAAATTGGCTAAAGAAAAAGGAGCATTCATCTATGGAATTTGTAATGTGGTAGATTCATCAATTGCAAGATTCTCAGATGCTGGTTCTTATACTCATGCTGGTCCAGAAATTGGAGTGGCTTCTACGAAAGCATTTACGGCTCAATTAACTATTTTATCACTTATTGCCCTTAAATTAGGTAAGCATAACGGCAATCTAAGTAATGCAGAATTCATGAGACTCATCACAGAGTTAGACAATATTCCTAAAAAAGTAGAAGAGGTTCTAAAATCTACACATGATTATGTTAAAGAAATTGCACATGATTTTGTGAATTCTACCAATTTTTTATACTTAGGTAGAGGATTTAATTTCCCTGCAGCTTTAGAAGGTGCACTTAAGTTGAAAGAGATTTCTTATATCCATGCAGAAGGTTATCCTGCAGCAGAAATGAAACACGGTCCTATCGCTTTAATAGACGAAAATATGCCAATTGTAATCA
>JAKPAB010000297.1 GCA_029779695.1 Bacillota bacterium
TCGTACAGTACGTTATGAGTGTCTAAATCAATATTTATTTCGAGATCTGAGCGAGGTGCAGGACTATACAACTGACTGGCAGTACTTTTATAATCATGAACGACCTCATATGTCAGTAAATGGTTGTCCACCTATTTTTAAACAATAACAAGGCTTTAGATTTTCTACCCATTAATTCAATTAAAAATGGGGGTATTACCGTGCACTTTTAGGTGCCCATAGTGGTGCACTTTTAAGTGACCATTGACAAAAGTCGAGATTGGATTCAAAAAAAATCGATTGATGAACCTGAAATAGACCGCTAACTATGTGCCATCGCTTCGACGGTGGCATTTTCATTCCCTTGTCAAACGTTGCTTCTTCAGCAAACCACCCTGATAAAAAAG
The DNA here is from genome assembly GCA_029779695.1 of Bacillota bacterium. Taxonomy (GTDB): domain Bacteria; phylum Bacillota; class Clostridia; order Lachnospirales; family Lachnospiraceae; genus Lachnocurva. The sequence goes on from JAKPAB010000297.1 coordinate 387, forward strand.
CCCGCCGTAGCAAGCGTGGTGTGTATGCCCTAAGGCACGCACGCGTCTGGGCAGTATATAGGGAATCTGAATATTTACTTGCATAACAAATGCCGTCTGAAAAATTGTGAGCTTTTCAGACGGCATTGAGCCTAAATCATAGAACGCGTGCGTGCTGGTGCACACACCCTACACGTGGATTTTAGGCTTCATGCAGGCTACGGCTTGCTAAGTTTATTCTGAAATACCTAAAATCTCTTTAATTTGACTATCATTCAAATGATAAGGCCTACCTAATTTCTCCCACTTGAGTAGTAATTTTTTATATATTTCAATCATAGGTGAATGGCTATTTAAATTATCATTTTTTCTAAGATATTTTTTTTGCTCTGAAAATTTACCTTGTGTCAAAATCAAAAAGCGAGCGAACCCCATATACTGGCCTTCATTATTTCCATCAAATCCCCTAAAAATAGAGTAGTGATTTTCCAAAACTAAGCTATTAGGTGACCGACTTTTGTAATCTTCAATAAATCTATACAAATCAAGAATATCTAATACAAACTTACCTTCCTCTTCAGGCATATCTTCACTTATCCACATATCAAGAGACGAATAAAAAATTTCGTATCCATCCTCTAAAATAGTTTTTAGCTCTTCATAATGCTCAGCGTCATCTGGGGATAATTTGGCTAAAATTGTATATTGATTAATTAAATTCAATCGTTCAAGTTTAGTAAGCTTCATTTATACTCCTTTTAAAATTTTTCTTTTAATGTGTTGAGCCATTCCGACAATATCAGGATAAATAGTGTATTCATCTAGATTCGCCCACTTTAGGAAATTTCTTGCTTCTTCTTTAGCTTCATCTTTCAGTATAACTTTTCGATAAGCATCTGTTGCACATTGCTCAAAACCTGAACTTAATGTTCCATGTACAGTAAAGACTCCCTTTTGAGCTAAAACCCTATCACTTGGAAGTTGTGGCTTAATAGCTATAGGTTTTTCTACTTGGGCAGGTTTATTTTCCCAATAAATTTTTTGATATTCAAAATCTCTATCAGTTGATGCTCCAATTATTTCATCTCTCTTACTTAATCGATTTAAAGCTATAGGATTTAGTATGTAAAGCGCGCTATCAGTACTATCTTCATAATCAGCATACAGAATAAAAGCAATTGCCACTCCCATTACAGTGGTCCAATCTAAAAGCCGTGTTGGTATTCCATAATGTTGCATATCAAATAATGTATCCCAATCATTACCTCTCTTTTGCAGCTCATTGATTGACGTTTGCATATATTTGAACTCTTCAAATAGCAATTTTTCATTTTTTTCCCATTCAGTGAGGCGTAAAAGACTTGGAATTAAATCCCAAGACTCTTGGGATTGCCCTCTATACCATACTTCGCCGTTAGCCCCAATTTCATGTTCCGCACTCTTAACTTCTTCTAGAAATCGATACCATTCACTCATAGTATTCCCTATACCTTAATAATATATATTTATTCATCATTAGGTTATTATATCTCCCAATGAGTATTTGTCATCATGTGCATAGGGTCTATTGAACATTTGAATGAATAGGATAGAGCGCGTTAAAATCTTATCGCCAAACAATCTTTTAAACACCCTCTATCATGGTGTTCATGCCAAGGTAATACCCCCATTTTTAATTGAATTAATGGGTAGAAAATCTAAAGCCTTGTTATTGTTTAAAAATAGGTGGACAACCATTTACTGACATATGAGGTCTGTCATGATTATAAAAGTACTGCGAGTCAGTTGTATAGTCCTGCACCTCGCTCAGATCTCGAAATAAATATTGATTTAGACACTCATAACGTACTGTACGATTAAATCGCTCAACATATGCATTTTGCTGTGGATTGCCTGGTTGAGTAAATACATGCTCAATACCATGCTGATCACACCACTTTTCCATCAGCTCACTTATATACTCTGGGCCGTTGTCGGTTC
>JAKPAB010000304.1 GCA_029779695.1 Bacillota bacterium
TCCTTATCCATTTAATCTTATTTAGGAACACAAAGATAAATCATTTTAATTTTAGACCCAACTTTTGTCGGTGATCCTTCATCTCTCATTTAGTTGAGATACATGCTTCTTCATCCATTAATATACTCACTTTTCTTATTTTATCTATAAACTAATTATATGGCATGGTAAATCCATTTATAGCCCACACCAACCCTTAACTAAACTAAATCCATCTTCCTTATAACATACTACATTCCCTATTATGATCTAATATTTTGAATACGAAGATCTATTCGTTTGCCAATTGTGCATCTTGCGTTTGTCATATGTTGAACGCAAAGTCAACAATTGGATAACTTGCGTTCAACATATGTCAAACGAATAGTTCATAGTTATAAAGGTAAGTATTCGGTGTAGTACGTGTGATAAAATAGTATTATTCTATTTATAGCTTTAGCAAGATAATTTTTTAGATTACTTTTTCCAGTTATGAGGTAATAGTTCCTTGTAATTTTTGGGATCACAGTTTTGTACCCTGGTCAGGCAATCCATTAACCAGTGTGTTGGGTTTACGTTGTTTTCTTTACATGCACCCAGTAAAGAGAAAAATATAGCAGCGGTATGTGCCGCATCGTGTGATCCGGAGAAGAGGCAATTTTTCCGGCTCAGGGTAATTGGGCGTATAGCACGCTCCACAGCGTTGTTGTCAATAGCCAATTCGGCATCATTGACATAATGAGATAGCTGTTCAAAGCGGGTATACATATAACGTATTGCCTTATCAAGTGGAGAGTCAGGGGGTGTTTTCAGCAGGTTTTCTGTTGTCCAGACTTCCAGCCCTTTAATTATCGGGTACGCATTTTCCTTCCTCAAGTTGGTTGCCTGGGCATTTGTTAGTTCTTTTTTCCGTATTTCGTCTTCCACGGCATAAAGTTTTCCAATTTCATCAAGCACATAACGTGCCGATGGCGGATCATAGCTTTCGGCTTCTACAAACTTTCGCCGGACATGGGCCCAGCAGCACAGATGCATCTTCCCTTCCAGCTTGTCGAAAACATCATAGACTGCATAACCATCACTTTGTACAATCTCGGTCTTTCCACTTAACAGTGTACCTAACGCTGAAGAGCTACGGCCCGGGTGGTATTCAATATATGGACTTTTGCAATGGGGCAGATAAAAAACCCACATATACCCCTGATGCAACGATCCGGGTTTCTCTGATTCCAACACCTTATGAGGAGTTTCATCAGCCTGCACGTAACGACTCGCTTTCAGCGTCTCACGCAGTTCATTATATATAGGCTCTATACATTGGGCGGTCGCAGTCATCCAGTTGCTGACCGTAGAAGCCGACAAGTGAACCCCTTCGCGTGAAAATATCTCTATCTGACGGTTTAGTGGAAGATGGTCTGCATACTTAGAAACGGCGATATGGGTCAACGCGCTCTCCGATGCATTACTCCGGGGATAGGCCATTGTAGGAAGAGGAGCTATTACAATACTTCCATCAGGGAGTTTGTAGCGCGGGCGTACCAATTGCTCCACATACAACTTGCGCGGCTGAACAGCATAACGCTCGGTAACCTCTTCCCCCATTCTGATCGCTCCGCTCAGATCAACCGATGGCTCCAGAACTTTGCTGATGCGTGGAAGTTCTGAGGGAATAGGTTTGCGTGCATGCGAGATCTTTTTCTCCTTGAAGCTTTTACGAAAACGGGAATATTCTTTGTCCTTTTCTATCTCTTTCTGTTCTTTCTGCTTCTCCTGTTCTATATTCACATTTTGTGGAGACTGAACAAAGCAGATGCTTAATTGGGAAGGATCCAGAGGAAGCCGTCGTTTTTCACTGGAGCTTCCCCAGCAGAAACGATTCAAACAGACCAGCTTCCAGCGCAGGCGGTCAATCTCTTCCTGCGCTTCTATAAGTTCAAGCTTACTTTCAAAGGCCTCTTGCTTCTTCTCATAGATCTCTTGTTCTTTCGCAAGAATCTCTTGTTTCTTATCAAGAATCTCTTGTTCCTTCGCCCGGATAGTTTGCTCATTCTCTAAGATCTTTTGCACATACTCCAGATCCTTCTGTTCACTCAAACGAAGCCTGTCCAACAGGCCTTGATACTCCTCTAAAGAGAGTGTTACAGACAAGGGAGGAAGAGCTTGTATCTGATCTTTTTTCATGCCACAAAGATATGTAAAAACAATGGTTTTAACAAGCAAACTATGTATTAAATCGCTTGTATAAAGCGTGTTACATTCTTTTTAACCACCTTCTTTTAACCTCTCTTTTTTCAGATAACAAGCGGTTGATTTCTTGCCAGTCACTAGTCCGATAGCCCCCTGCAATTTCCTCTTTTTTAAGACGAAGCACTCCCTGCCGAAGCTGACGGTGGATGCTGATATATTCGCCGGAGAGGCTGTAGAGCAGGGTCAAAGAATGTTTATTTTTTCTTACAAACACATGACATTCTCCCTCTTTTGGATAAAATCCCCAACAACGCTTCACTTTCCCGCATAGACTGTCGATACTGTAGGTGGATCGTTCGGGCAACATGTAAAGATAATAGGACCACTCTGGATTCAGTAATGAAAGCACACCACGGTTACGGATTAATAAATCAGCCGGTGAGCGGATACCTAAATCTTCTTTCTCAAATTTATAACGCCGACAACCATCAAAAATAAATAATACTGAATCAAATGAATTACGTTCTGAAAGTAATGATAGTAACTTCTCATTACGATCTGGATAATACAATACACTATATGACATTTTTTTTGAGGACAAAGAAACTCTATTATACTATATAATAAGACACGTACTACACCGAATAGATACTTAGGCTTAAGAGAAAAAATCGTTCGACAATTGTCGAAATGCATTTTGACAGCTGTCGCAATACATTTCGACATATATCAAAATCAATTTCGACATATGTCAAACGATTCAACCACTTAAGTAAAAAACATTCTATATAGCTATAAAATGACTTTTACTGATTTGAGTAGACACTTTTTGATTCTTTAAACTGAGAAACTAGACATATCAGAAATCATTCTACTGAAAGCCTAGACACTTTCACAAAATCCATCCTAAAATAGTTCACACCTGATGGATATATCATTATACTGAAAGTTTGGACACTTTTCAAATCATTAAACCGAGAACCCAGACATCTCTTCAAATGTTATACTGCGATTCTGGACACCTTCCCTAAATCCATCCTAAAATAGTTTACACCAGATGGATATACCACAGCCTGACTTGCTGCAGGTTCAAACGTAGGCTTGGTTCAATTGCAAGCTGGTTCTTACAGACTGCCG
>JAKPAB010000104.1 GCA_029779695.1 Bacillota bacterium
AGAGGCATGGTAGAAAAGCTGGAAAACAGAGCGATGAAAAAGAGCGGATCTGTATCTAATGCTGAGTTCATAGGTCTGATGCTTTTTGTAGGCGTACCGCTTCCAGGAACCGGAGCATGGATGGGTTCTCTTGTTGCAGCACTTCTGGAGATGGATTTTAAGAAGGCAATTATGGCAGTGCTTCTGGGAGTTTTCATAGCAGCGATAATCTGTTCAATTCTGTTTTATGGACTGCTAGGTCTAGTATTCTAAGGAGAAAAATGGCTGAATCGGGATCATGCGAATACTGCGCATATTATACCTATGATGACGATGATGAGGAATATTACTGTGATCTGGATCTGGATGAGGACGATGCAATAAGGCTGTATACGGGTCATTATAAGTCCTGTCCTTATTACACTGATGGCAATGAATATAAGGTTGTCAGACATCAGATATAAAACATGTAACAGTATTACTATTACGATTAAGATCGAGTAGATTTCTACTCGATTATTTTTAATGAGGGTAAAATATGACTCTTAATCAACTGAAATATGCAATAACTATAGCTGATAGTGAATCTATGAATGCGGCAGCCAAGAGACTTTTTATCTCTCAGCCTAGTCTGTCGGAGGCAGTCAAGTCTCTAGAGGATGAGCTGGAGATCAAGCTATATAGGAGAACGCATAGAGGAATAGTCTTGACTCCAGAAGGCGCAGAGTTTATAGGATATGCCAGACAGGTTACGGAACAGTATGATCTCATTCAGAAGAGATACATCACAAAAGAGGCTGAGAAAAAGCGCTTTTCTGTGTCTACGCAGCATTACACATTTGCTACGAGGGCATTTATAGAGACAGTAAAAGATTATGGCATGGATGAGTATGAGTTTTCTGTTAATGAGGAAAAGACTTATGAAGTCATAAATGATGTTAAGAATTTCCGAAGCGAGATAGGAATTTTATACGTCAATGACTTTAACCGTAGGATAATGGAAAAGATTTTCCATGAGGATGATCTGGAATTCCATCCGCTTATGGACTGCCATATATATGCCTATATGCATAAAAATAATCCACTGTCATATAAGAGAAGAGTTACTCTTGAAGATCTGGAACCTTATCCATGCCTGTCATTTGATCAGGGAGATTACAATTCTTTTTATTTCGCTGAGGAAGTGCTGAGTACATATAACTATAAGAGATTGATCAAGGCCAAGGACCGGGCTACTATGCTTAATCTTATGATCGGACTAGATGGATATACTCTTTGTTCAGGGATTATATGCGAGGATCTGAATGGCGATGACTATTGCTCAGTGAGATTGGATTCTGACGAGACTATGACAATAGGATATCTGACAAGAAGGCATTTTAGGCTAAGTGAAGTAGCAGTTAATTATGTAGAACATCTGGCTGACTATAAGGGATATGTACTGGATTAAGTGTTAAATATATAAATATAAAATGATTTATTTTTAATTCCTACTTGACGAGTAGGAATACTTGGAATAAAATGCATACCATAACAAATAATAATCACGGTATCATTTGAAACTTTAGTCAGGAGGATGCTATGGCTAAGTTAGTAAACACAGTAACAGAATTGATCGGGGATACCCCACTTTTAAAGGCTGACAGGTATAGAGATGACACAGGAGCAGAAGCAAATATCTATGCAAAACTGGAATACCTAAATCCGGCAGGATCTGTAAAAGATCGTGTGGGATACAAGATGATATTGGATGCAGAAGAGAGAGGCGTCCTAAAAAAAGGAGCCACACTTATCGAACCGACATCAGGCAATACAGGGATCGGAATCGCATCAGCTGCAGTATCCATGGGATACAAGGCAATAATTACTCTTCCTGATACAATGAGTATTGAGAGAATAAATCTGATGAAGGCTTATGGTGCAGAGGTGGTTCTGACACCGGGAGCTGAGGGCATGAAGGGAGCTGTCAATAAGGCAGAGGAGATCAGGGATAAAACACCGGGATCAGTAATTCTCGGACAGTTCGATAATCCTGCCAATGCTATGGCTCATTATGAGACTACAGGACCTGAATTATATGATCAGTTAGACGGTAAAATAGATATATTTGTAGCAGGCGTTGGAACAGGTGGAACTGTTACAGGAGTTGGCAGATATTTAAAAGAAAAAATAGGCGGTGTGAAGATCGTAGCGGTTGAGCCTGCTACCAGCCCACTTTTATCTAAGGGAGTAGCCGGACCTCATAAGATCCAGGGAATCGGAGCAAACTTTGTACCCAAGGTACTGGATACCAAGATTTACGACGAGATAGTTACGATCGAGAATGATGATGCTTTTATTGAAGGTAGGAGATTTGGAAAAACAGAGGGAGCACTTGTTGGAATATCCAGTGGAGCAGCATTAAAAGCAGCTGTTATTTTGGCTGGTCGTCCCGAAAACAAAGGCAAGAACATTGTCGTACTTCTTCCTGATTCTGGAGATCGATATCTGTCGACACCGCTTTTCAATGGTGATAAATAAACGAGGAAATAAACATGATGATATCTACAAAGGGACGTTATGCGTCCCGTCTGATGCTTGACATTGCAATAAATGGAAACGGAGAACCCGTCAGTCTCAAGGACATTGCCAAGCGTCAGGAGATCTCAGAAAAATATCTTGAACAGATAATATCCATACTTAATAAGGCTGGAATGGTTCAATCCATAAGAGGAGCTCAGGGAGGGTATATTCTTACCAGGGAGCCCAAAGATTATACTGTAGGCCAGATATTAGAGGTCACAGAGGGAAGCCTCGTGCCGGTGGACTGT
>JAKPAB010000014.1 GCA_029779695.1 Bacillota bacterium
GACAGCAGCATTTCAATATGACGGTTTAAATAAGGATAACAGGCTGGAGCCTGAAACTTTACGAGATGTGGGATTAATAGGCATGCATATTAAGGCAGGGAATACTACACCGCCACTTTTGGTAGAAGTATTAGGCAGCGTAAAAGATTGGTCATCTGAAATGCTGGATGAACTGGCTTCTCAAATTATATCCCTGATTGCCTTTGACCAGAAAAAAGCACTGCCACTGCCATTATGGTATGCCAAATATGCTTTAAAGCCAGTCGAGGCAACAAATAATGGGAAAAATGTGATTTTACAATACTATAAAACACAAGCCAGGGAGATGCTCCAAAATGAGGCATTGGAGAGCATTTGGAAAGAAGATTTGGATGTATTTGAGGATTAAGGAGAGTGGGGGATATGGGATTAAGCGATATTGTTAAAAATATTTCTTATAGTGTAGATATTCGGTCTATACTAGATAATCCTGATAATAAACTGGGTTTTTATACATATGCAAATTTGTATAACTATTTTGTCAATGAAAATGGGCAGTCTTATCATACTTTAGTTAATTCTAAAAAGAGTGGGATTAGAGAAGAGTTTTGTTTACTAATGAATAATGTTGATATTATTTTAATGACGATTGATGGTTATGGTTTGGATTATGAAATAAAACATGATTTACTGACTATATATACCTACATTAAAGATTATCAGGAACATCCTGCAAAGATTCCATTTATATATAACTTGAATGATTTAATGACGCTATATGAGTTGGATATATTGCTAAAGCAAGAAAGTATAGATTTGTTTTTTATTGAGTTAATCAATGATATTTTAATGATAGAGTATAAATTGGAAATAGTTATGCTTGATGAATTCAAAGAAAATTTAAGAAATGATATTGACACTTACATAAGAAATAATGAACTGAATATATTTGATGGAATTGCTTATAAAAAGCCAGTAATTGCTATTGAAGAAATTCTCGGAGACATGAACAATATCAAAAACAACAATACAGATAATTTTGCAAGATATAACTGGGTTGATGTAAAAGATATTGCAAAAAAGATATTTTGGAACTATAAGTTCGAAATGGCATGGGCTGAAGATGCATGGAATATTATAATGTTTAATGATGTTGTAAAATCTGATAAAATTGTTCAGACAAAACATGATGATTATGAGTATGGAGATATAATCTTATGGTTAGTTGCAATGTATGATTTATATTATGAATATAAGGTTGCTGCTGACTATGAATCAATTGATGGAGCGAATTTGATAGAGTATATATATAATGTAGATAATGCTGAACATTACATAAGTACATATTTGAATAATAAAATTTATGAAGAACTGAATGAACAATTACTGAATGGGGAAGCCCCCAGGTGTGAGTTTTATGATGTTGAGAGCGGTAACTTTGTTTTTAGTGAAGATTCTATTGCCTTTGAAGTGCTTAGAAGAGAAATTGAGAAGCGACGTGAAATTATTGAAAGAAGGATACTAGAATATTTTAATTATGAGATAATAGTCATATCAGAATTTATGGAAGGTACTCATTGGTGTGAAAATTACTTTAATATAGAAGCCAAAAGAAAGAGAATCATCGAAAAGTACGATAAAATATTGGAAAAAGTTAGAGAAGGGAATGTTGTTAGATATTGTATTGGGGATAGCGAATTTGAATATATTGATGAAGATGAAGTAGAAGAAGATATGGAAGCAGAACTTGAAGAATTAGAAGATGAATGTAATAAATTTAAGTCTGATGCCCAACAAAGTGGAGTTTATTTATGGTTAGGTAATGGCATGAATCTTTAGTATGAATTAGAGTTAATTTATTCTTGTGATATAAACAATAAAATTAAATTGGCGGTGAGAAAATGGATAAATACATAGGTAAACTTATCGGCAATACAGGCAATCCTAATGATTTAAAGATTGCTCTCGAAAACAGTTTTTCTGCTAAAAGAGGAGAGTTTGTAAAAATAAAGCATAGAGAATCGGAAGAAGATGGGGATACATATGTTCTCGGGAGAATTGTATCCATATCCAGAAGCAATATTCTATATAACTCCAATATGGGTGAAGGGCTGTCATCTCTTGAGATACTACCAGGTGCACAAGTTACTGGGGAAACTTTGTTTGGCACAATAGAACTGGTGGGATACAGGGACAACTATGGGCAGATAAAAATACCCAGGCGACCTCTCAACCCAGGGGAAAAGGTATATGGTGTCGATTATGAGTTTTTGTCAAAGTTTTATAAGTTTGATGAGAATACAAGCATTAACATAGGCAATTTGATTGGATACGACAAGGGAAGTAATATAGTCCCTGTTTATCTCGATGTAAACAAACTGGTTACAGAACATTTGGCTGTGCTGGCAATGACAGGTTCAGGGAAATCATATACTGTAGGCAGAATTATTGAGAGACTTGTAGCAGAAATGAATGGAACAGTAGTAGTTTTTGATGTTCATGGAGAATATGGAAAAGCATTTGAAAAGGGAGAGATACATTTCAATAACAATCTTGATTTTATTGAGGATGAGAGGGAAAAGAAGAGTATTCAAAGAATTCAGGAACAATTCTTAAAATTAATAAAGGCTGGTGGAGGAATTAAAGTATATACTCCACAAATGGATTCCTTTGATTATAAATACAGCGCAAAAAATCATCACCTGGCGCTTCAATTCGATAGATTTGACATGGATGATTTATCTTCTATTCTTCCAGGTTTGACAGAAGCCCAGGAAAGAGTATTGGATGTTGCAATCAGGTATTGGAAAGCAAAATATAATAATCCGCCTCGGGATATTCAGGATTTAACATATCTCCTTTCTGACGAACAGGGGCTTGAGGAACTAAAGAATTGGGACAATTTGACTGAAGGTGAGGCAAAAGCGCTGAATAATAGAAGCGCAGCAGTGGCTTCCATGAAATTAACCCGAGTAATCAATGAAGCAAAAAGTTTTTATACAAGGGCTATTGGTGAACCGACAGATATTTATGAAATGATTGGGGAAAAAGGAAATAATGTGGGAAGGCTTGTGATAATAGACTTGCAAGGTTTATCTGATGATGCTAAACAAATTATAACAGCATTGATATCCAGTGAAATTATGAGAGCAGCATCAGATAAAAAAAGGCAAATAAGGCCATGCTTCCTTGTTTATGAAGAGGGGCATAATTTTGCACCAGCAGGCATTCCGAGCATTTCTAAGAAAATTATTAAGAAGATTGCGGCGGAAGGAAGAAAGTTTGGTACTGGCTTTGCGATTATTTCTCAAAGGCCGTCAAAACTGGACCCTGATGTTACGTCGCAATGTAATACAATCATTACAATGAGACTAAAGAATCCAGATGACCAGAGATTTATTGCAAAAACGTCGGATATGTTTTCAACATCTGATATTGAAGAACTGCCATCCTTATCTACTGGTGAAGCGTTGATAAACGGGAGGTCAATACCAGCACCGCTGCTTGTGAAAATAGGAACAAAAGCGCTTATACATGGTGGAGAATCCCCTGAAGTTATCAAGGAATGGGGCGTATTCAATGAATAAGGAAACAATCATTGATTTCATAAAAAAAGAATTTAAAGAAGGAAAAATTAGAAACGAAATGTTTCCTATGATGACGAAATTCGGGATAAGGGACTATTCAGAAACTGTTCACACTGTAGGTCTTAATTATATAACCGCAATAGGAAGATTTGTTGACGGGGTTACATCCCTTTCTGAATGTCCTGTGTTTCCATATTCTGAAAGAAGCCACTATGGACAAATGGTTGCAGAGAGCCAGGCCAGTTACGAAATAAAAGTTAACGAAGTAAGACCAGATTCTATTTGGTATTCGAAAGAGGATAATAGCCCTATA
>JAKPAB010000041.1 GCA_029779695.1 Bacillota bacterium
AGTTACTGACAATCTCTGCTTAATCGCTTCTGGCGCAAGCTTGGTCATGAACATTTCATCATCATACACTTCTTTAATATCACCACTCATGATGTTATCAATCAACAATTGATATAAAGATTTATTTTGAGAAACAATTCCGTCAGCATTATGATAAAAAGGTTGATTGATTTTTTCATTCATATCAATAATTTCCCAAACCACCATACTTCTTAGCACGTCCTTTTCATCTATATAACCATAGCTAATAGGCTTGTTTCTAGCTGAAATAATTGAATCACCTTTCTTAACAGTACCAATCTCTCTGTATACTCTGAAAGCTGCAGGAGATTTAGCATTTAATATAGATAGTGAGTTAATAGGCTCTAAATCAGCTTCTGGTTGTGCTGTAGCTGTAACTTCAGTATTAACATTAGCTGCTTCAACTGCGGGAACTGGAGTTTCTTGTTTAGCAACTGTAGTTTTTTTAGCAGTTCTCTTCTTCGTAGTTCTTCTCTTCGTCTGCGCGTCTACAGAAAAAACACTTAATGCTAATAGTAAAATTAAAATCTTTTTCATTTTAATGATATGATATGTATATTCTTAATAACTAAATTATTGAACATTTATTACAACTGGACTGATTTTTTTCAGAGTTTGACCTCCTAAACCAGTTGCAGTTGCTTGAATACCTGCAATGTAACAAATATCTCCTGATCTTAAGTTTTTAGTAAGACCTGCTACAGAGCTTAATGAATTACCATTTACAAACATCGCAGCTTTTCCTGGAACTTTAAATTTAAATCCTGTTACTTGGAATGACACAGGGAAATCGAAATCTGGAATAGCAGCACCTACCGTTTGATTTGCGATAGAACTTGCTGGCATTGATATGTCATTTTCACCTCTCATTTGTCCTTGAGGAGCTGGTACGTTTTTAACTCTAAATTCAAATTTCTGAGAAATCGGTTGACCTTTTGGTCCTTTTCCAGAAATAGTTAATGTAGTAGAGTTTCCAGAACCTGGAGTAACTACCCAAGATCCACCACCTTTTTTAGTAACCGTTCCACCAGTTGCAGTAAGTGTAGTTTGGCTATTATCAGCACCAAGG
>JAKPAB010000042.1 GCA_029779695.1 Bacillota bacterium
GTATTTATAAATTGCACTTGAGATCCTGCACAGATTGTAGTAGGAGTATATGTAAATGAAGCTACAGGAGATACTGATGATACCGTACCAGTATCTATTAATATGTCATCTATCATCATCATAAATTTATCTGTTGCTCTATGTCTGATGCCTATATATATTTGCTGGTTATTATATGCTGATAATGAATATGTTTTTTTAGTCCATTGATTGGGAGCCTCTTCATTACTAGCTATAGCTGTAAAGCTAGATGGTTGATTGTTAGTAGTGGATACTAATACATCATAGGTCTCAGTACCCCATGTGCTTGGTTTAGGAGAATATACCCAAAAACTAATAGAGCCGTTTTCTCTCATTTGTATCTGTGGAGAAATGATCCAATCATTAGATTCTGTAGCATCAACAGGACATATAGATACACCACACCTTTGTCCACCATGAGTAGTGAAGCATCCAGCTAATGAAGGATTGAAAGCCATAAATCCAAAAGCTGTACCTTCTCCAGTAAAATCACAATCACTAGACCCATAAGTATTTTTACCATCTCCATCATAAGATGTCCATGGAGTAAAGTCTGTACTCCAATCTGCGCATGCTTCGAAATCTAGACTAAAATATCCCGATTGAGAACTACCTCCATTAGGGTCATAACCATTAAGTGTTGTAGGATTAGTACCTAGTGGATCTAACCACGGTTGTAATTTTTTACTATTAGTTGTGCCATTAGCATCCCAATGTTTAGAAAATTTACCATAATAATCTCTGGCTGTCGATTGATTACTACAATCAGAATTACCTCCTGTAAGTGTACCAACAACTCTTTTATTATTATCAAAAATTGGTGATCCACTACTACCACCCTCAGTTACTCCCCATCCGTTTGTCGTTTGAGCCCATCTAACTACCCAATGTGCACTACTCATACCTCCACTCCAAGAGCCAGTAGTCAATGTCTGGGTATATGTAGATATTTTTTTTGCATCACCAGATGGATGATGTATGCTTACTCCACTAGGACTAGCGGTAGTAGAACGACTCCATCCATTATAATATGGATTCCATGATAAAGATGGTGACGAACTTAATAATACTAGTTGAAAATCACTACCTCCCGATATGCCCCCACCAGCTTTATATGTACATCCTGTAATTACATTATTAGGAGGGGTTCCCGTATTTGGACAACCAGGACGTTCATAATTAAAGTAAAACTGCCATACATTTCTGTCTGAAGCCGATGCATCACCTCCACAATGATATGCAGTCAAAAAATATGGCGTCCCATCATTAGCTGTATTATTTATAAGTGTTCCACTACATAGATACCAGTAACCACCTTCTTTAAAACTAATACGTGCTACACCTCGTTTCTGCACTTGCCAATTATCTCCTTCTGGAGAACAATTTATATTTACTTGACAAGATTGGGCATCTCCTAAGTCTTTATCAACTTTTTCGTCATAATACACATATACTATTTCGGATAAATGTAAACTAGAAATAGTAGCCCTTTCTTGAGGTTTTACATATAATAAAGTTATTTCTTCTCCATTTAATGGCACAGTCGAATACATC
>JAKPAB010000051.1 GCA_029779695.1 Bacillota bacterium
TACAACAGGAACAGCAGCTACATACGCAATCGATGCGATCGCAGATGCAGTTCAGAAGGTATCATCACAGAGATCTAGCCTCGGTGCAGTTCAGAACCGTCTCGAGCACACAATCTCCAACCTGGATAACATCGTAGAGAATACAACCTCAGCAGAGTCCAGAATCCGTGATACTGATATGGCTAAGGAGATGGTTAACTATAGCAAGAATAACATTCTCGCTCAGGCAGGCCAGTCAATGCTCGCTCAGGCTAATCAGTCTACACAGGGTGTTCTGTCACTTATTCAGTAAATTAATAACAATTTAAACAAGTATAGGATCGGTTGCCCACCAAAATGTGTGGGCATGATCCTGTATAAGTAACCTCATCTCAAGGATGATGATGAGGAGCAATCAAGGAGGACAATATTATGTCAATGGTAGTACAGCACAACATGCAGGCCATGAACTCTTCAAGAATGCTTGGAGTAACATCAGGCCAGCAGGCAAAATCAACAGAGAAACTATCATCAGGATATAAGATCAACAGAGCAGCAGATGATGCAGCAGGTCTTACAATTTCCGAAAAAATGAGAAAACAGATCAATGGTCTGGACAGAGCTTCAACAAATGCACAGGATGGTGTATCTGCAGTGCAGACAGCAGAAGGTGCGTTAACAGAAGTTCATTCAATGCTTCAGAGAATGAATGAGCTGGCAGTTCAGGCATCAAACGGAACTAACAGTGAATCAGATCGTTCAGCAGTTCAGTCAGAGGTAGATCAGCTAGGCACAGAGATCGATCGTGTAGCTGAGACAACCAAGTTCAATGAGACATATCTGTTAAAGGGTGATTCATCAGGAACCAAGGATCAGGTAATCAATGCTCATGATGCAGGATTAAAAGGAACAATGACCAATGCTAATACAGCAACGGCTACATTTACTGCTGATTCTTCATATGTGAAAAAAGATTCTAAGGTAAGTATTGCTGGAAATGAATATACGATTACAGCAAATGCAGCAACAGCTGTCGCAGCTACAGCTACAGATGATCTTCAGACAGCAGCAGATACGATATTGGCATCAGCTACAGCAAAGAAGGGTCAGCTTACTGGTGATGAAGCACTTCAGCTAATGGCTAATGAAATTGCCAAGGCTTCCGGAATAGGCGTAGATGATACATCAAAGGTCAAGGTAGCAGCTACAGCAGCAGGAGTGTTCACTGTAACAACAGGAACCGCTACAGTTAATAAGGATCTGTCATTTAATCTTCATGTAGGTGCAGATTCTGACATGACCAACAAGATCGGTGTCAATGTTGAAGCAATGAATACCAAGAACCTCGGTATCCACGGAATCAATGTTAAGGATACAACAGGAACAGCAGCTACATACGCAATCGATGCGATCGCAGATGCAGTTCAGAAGGTATCATCACAGAGATCTAGCCTCGGTGCAGTTCAGAACCGTCTTGAGCATACGATCTCCAACCTGGATAACATCGTTGAGAATACAACTTCAGCAGAGTCCAGAATCCGTGATACTGATATGGCTAAGGAGATGGTTAACTACAGCAAGAATAACATTCTTGCTCAGGCAGGCCAGTCAATGCTCGCTCAGGCTAATCAGTCTACACAGGGAGTTCTCAGCTTACTGAGATAATAAGTTTTTTATTTTCGAGGCGGACGATTACCGCTTCGGGGTATTAAGCTTCAGTAATTTTTTTGTTATAAAATATTCGCCATAATATTTTAATAATATCGACTGTAAGGCATTCATGATCAAGGATGAATAGACATAAAATATCAAGGAAGATACCGTGCCAATCATGTTGAGCGGCTTTGCCGTAATATACCCCTCCGGAGTGATGACCTGGAGGGGATTATTTTTTTGATGTGAATAGAAAAGAATTATGATATAATACATCGAGCGAGGTGAATAAAAATGGAAAAAAAGAATAAGGCATTGCATTATCTTGGTTGGGTTGCTCTTATACTAGCCCTTTTATTTGTGGCTTTTAGAACAGTCAAGGGAGTAGTTGTTGATAAGGCAGCTAATTATATGGCAGATACATATCTGAGTAAAATGGCTGATGAATATGGCAAGGGTCAGACAGATGCTCAAAAAGCCAAGGTCAAGAACATATATAGCAAGATATCCAATAAAGACAAGGCAACTATCAAAGGCATCATTTCTTCTCATGCAGACATGAAGACGCTGTCTAACATCCAGAAGATGGCTTCTGATGGAGACAAGGAAGGACTCAAGAAATACGCTGAGAAAAACCTTACAGATGATGAAAAACAGAAACTGCTGGATATATACACTAGATATGTGGAGAATCCAACCAATTAATCTGTTACATCATGATTTCTAAATTGATTATTTAAAAATACCCTTTGATTTTGTATTTTTCAGTGAAATGAAAATACAAAATCAAAGGGTATTTTTGGTTTAATATATAAATCAGATCTCTTGATCATTAATGGTTTTATTAGAAACAATTAATGACATATCAGGCCATTTTTCGATAAGAGCCGGCTTGATATGCTTTAAGCAACATTGTATCAGTGCATCTTCGGTTACAGGTTTGGCCAGATAGTCAGTGAACCCGGACTCTAGATAAATATCTTTTATGCCCGGAACGGCATTGGCTGTGAGCATTATAACAGGGACTTCAGTTAAACCTATTTCTTTGATATGCTGCAGCGTTTCTATTCCATCCATCTCTGGCATCATGTGATCTAGGAAGATAAGATCATAGGTATTTGATTTGATCATTTCTAGAGCCATGATCCCATTCTCGGCAGAGTCGATTCTCATATTAGATGGAGACATGAGCTTCATGATCACCTTTCGATTCATTGCTACATCGTCCACGACAAGGATCTTGGCATGCGGAGATTTGAACCATCTGTCATCTCTGGCAACATTGTTAAGTCTCTTGTATACATTCTTGAGTGGTCCGCTAGGTCCATTATCATAGACATCTTGAGGTATTGTTACAGTGAACGTTGAACCACTGCCATATACACTTGATACATCTATGGTTCCTTTCATTTTTTCAACCAGATTTTTAGTTATTACCAGTCCGAGCCCAGTGCCTTCAATATTCCTATTTTGAAAATTATTTAATCTCTGATAATTACTGAATAATGACTTGATATTATCAGAGCGTATTCCAATTCCGGTGTCTCTGACTGAAATAATGAGATTAATGTGTTTCTCATCTATTCGCTCAAAATCACAGATAAAGAATACAGACCCATTTTTCGTATATTTTATGGCATTGCTTAATAAGTTAAGGACTATTTCCCGAAGCCGAAATTCATCTCCAATCAATCCGCCAGGAATATCAGGGTTCATATTGATCATAAACTTGAGATGTTTGTCCTCTGCCTTTAGATACATCATGCTCCTACAGTCATTAACAAGAGAGGAGATCTGATATCTGATTGGACTTAGCTTCATGCTATTAGAATTAACGGTAGATGCGTCTAATATATCATCAATAGTCGATATAAGAGAATTGCCGGCACGCTCAATATCAGTGGCATATTCTCGGATGACCTGATCATTATTTTCTCGTAGGATCAGGCTATTCATACCTAGGACACTATTAACAGGAGTCCTGATAGCATGAGACATTTTAGCCAGAAATCGGGACTTCTCTTCATTTACTTCATGTAGATTTAGATTTTCAAGATGTATCCGTCGCATTTCCTGCAGAAAGCTTATGAGACAGCAGACCGAGAATATCACAGTACCTATCGTAAATGGAATACGATATTCCAATCCTTTATTAAATAAGATTAATATAATATCTATGGTGCCTCCACTGAGTATTGCTCCCAGTCCAATCTTATACATAGCAGGAGTTCTTGATTTTAGAGTAGCAGTGTCGGTAGCATTTTTTTGATTGTTATAGTCTTTTATTGTGTCATACAGCATTAGAATCCCTAGAACAATAAAACATAACCTGTCAGCTCTGTACAGTACTCCGGGAGTTGTGACATGAAAGGCAATAAGCAAAGAGAAAAATCCCAAATTGATCAGGCTCAGGTACCATAGAATTTTATGTACCAACAGATATTTGCCACTTTTCCCGGTGGACATAAACAATATAAATGGGAAAATAGCCAGATTGGCTGATAATAGGCCTACATATTGGGATACACTTATTTCATTTAGGAATAACTGTCTGCCATTATTTGAAAAGAATATCCACGAACCTAGGAATATCATACTGATTCCCATATAAATATATCGTTTGATGAAACTGTCTTTTCTATATATTAAGAAAAGTACAGAAAGGATCATTCCCAATAAGAATATGAAAAATCCCAATATCCCCCAAAATGACTGAGTCCAAAATATATGATATATTATTGCGGTTTTATCCCCAACATATATGGAATGAAGCACACCCTTTGTGTAATAGGAAGAGTCTGCATCAATTTCGAGCTTAAGAGGTCGCGCAGAATCACTTTTATTTAGTTGGACAGTGAACCATCCGCTAGGGATCGAGACATTATTATGATAAGTGCTGCCACGGTATTCGCGTCGAAGCTGATTGCCTATATATACACGGATATCCTGTTCATCAGAGTATATGAAGAGAACATCATTATGACCGAGTTCCCTTGGAAGAAAAGAATTAGCAGAATATCCTTGGCCCTTTGGGATATTGATGTCACAAGGAAGGGTAACGTATTTATTGATGCTATTTTCATAGGTGATGATTACAGAATCATCCAATGAATGAAAACTGCCTTGGTTAAAGGATTCATCTGAATGACGATAAAAGATTCCGATAAACAGAACAACTATTAAGAGTAACAAGAAACAGAAATAGCCTCTGGTAGATGTAGTCATTATCTGATCATAAATTTTGGTCTTTTTGGTATTTTTATTGGTTGCAGAAGGATTCATATTCATTCCTCGTCCTCCTTTTCAAGCATATGACATAATGATTTGATCAGACGGCTCTTTTCCAATGGCTTTTCCAGATACTCTGCAAATCCACTGGATAGAAGCAGATCCTTATCATTGCCGTCTGTACCTGCGGTAAGCACAATTGCAGGGGTATCATAGGATGCGTTTTTAGGATTACTTCTAATAGATTGAAGCGTCTCTATACCGTTCATTTCTGGCATCAGATAGTCTAA
>JAKPAB010000093.1 GCA_029779695.1 Bacillota bacterium
TTAGACAGGCTTTTGCACCATGCCCATGTGTTTAACATGAAGGGTGACAGCTATCGTATGCGTAGTCGCCTAATACAACCCCATATCGAGCAGTCAAATGATTTACCGAACTAGTTTATAACCAAGTCACTTATTTATATTGCCAAATGTGCTGGTTTTTCATGGCCAAAAAAGAGGGTTTTGAAATGGCCGTTGACAGTGCCGGCCGAGTAATCCTAATTGCAACGAATGTATTATTAATTCTGAATGCAAGAAGAGAGTATAAGTTTCAGAAAAATGATATGGAAGAGCCAAGAACAACTGCATAGAATGGTTTTTCGAGTTTTCTAATTAGAAACTGGACCGGCAAGAGAGAAGATAAACAAACTTTCAATTACGGAGACCACAAGTACCATGTTTAATGTGAAAAAACTGGATACAATTCTTGAGATTAACTATTTATCATAATAAAATATGTTTTGAGGTAGAGTGGCTTGGAGGTGATTCAGTTGAAATTCATAAGTTTTCTGCTTGTATTATGTTTAGCAATGATCAACCTTGTTGGATGTGGAGAAGTAGAAGAAACACGAGAAAAAACATTACCGGATGGCAGTAAAATTATAGTAGACACTGGAGGAAAGATCTTAACTGAGGAAAAGGTTGAACCGCTTGAGGGATATACTTATGATGAGGATACAGGACGGTATATTAACGAAACTACCGGCATTTGGTATGTAGTCGAAAATGGGCAAAAGATAATACCATCCGAAGAATATTTTGATCGTGACAAAGTAGTTTCAATTTCGGGGATTGGCATTGCTGACCGCCCGAATGATGTCTGGGAGCTAAAAGAGGTACGGGAAATAACCATTCAATCAGGAGATACGTTGGTTGACGTTATCAACCCTTACTTTATGAATGAGCATTTCAGAATGAATTATGAATGGTATGCCAAACAAGTTCTAGAGATTAACAACATTACTGACCCTAACATTATCAAAGCGGGAGATACCTTGAAGATACCGATTTATATTGACAAAGGAGCAAAA
>JAKPAB010000121.1 GCA_029779695.1 Bacillota bacterium
GGTAAAAATGGACATCAATAGATATAGTATCGATATTCAAAAAATAATACAGGAAATTGAAAGCGAGAGAGATAGTGATTTTCTAAAGGCCATTGAAGATTGCGATAAACTAAAAAAAATAGGCAATGATATAAATGATGACTCGTTAGTTGGTTATTCATGTTATACCAAGGGAGAGCTGAATTATCTAAATAATGACATACCTAATTTCTATAGGGAGATGCTGAACTGTTTACAGCCATTGGAGCGGGAACATGAGTGGAGCACACTTGTAATGGCTAACAATATGTTGGGAATAATGGCATTGAATCGCGGAAATGCCCCATTTGCAATGGATTACTATATAAGAGCACTAGATTTGTGTAGGAGATATAGGTTAATTGATCTCGAATGGATAGTTCACATGAATATTGGTACATTGTATCTAAATGTAGATGACGAAAAAAATGCGCTTCCTCATCTCAAGGAAGGCTACAGTTATATACATGAACATAGAAACGAATGGGATTCTGTAATTAATCTTACCGCAGCTTATGTGAATATCGGTAAGGCTTATTTAGTTCTCGATGATATTGCTCAGGCAGAAGAGTATTGGAAGAGACTAGAGGGAGAATGTCTAAGCCATATTGCCGAAAAGGATAAGGTAAGTGCATATTGCTTTGGAGCAAGGCTATATAAAACATTAGGTGACAAAACATCAATGTTGGAATGTATAACAAATCTGAATGAGATTTTTCAAAATAATACTATTGCAATAATGGATGTATTTGATGATGTCTATGAATATCTGACAATGCTCATTGAAATAAAGGATAAGAAGAACTTTGCAATAATATGGGTAAGTTCGTACAAATTGACAAAAAAGACCACTATAATAGATATGGAGCGGAGACTTATCGAGCTTCAATTAAATTATTACATTGCATTTAAAGAAAATGATGCGTATGCATCTGCAGTACTTGAGTATGCTATGATCAGTATGGCGGAGGCAAAAGAAAGATCTTTAATGGTTTCTAATATGATCGCACTAAGAACCAGTCTCCAGGATCTGACAACAATCAATCATAAGGTTGAAAGAGAGAATGAGATTCTACAAAGAAAGTCAGAAACAGACCCGCTTACAGGATTATATAATCGGTTTGGTCTCAATGATTATTGGGAAAAAGCATTTGAAAAAGCCTATCACAATAAAAGTGAGATTGCGATGGAAATATTGGATATCGATTATTTCAAAGAATACAACGATAACTATGGGCATCAAGCTGGTGATCGTTGCCTCATAATGATATCAGACTGTATTAAGGCACTTCAAAGACGTGGTGGAATATTCTGTGCAAGGTACGGAGGAGATGAATTTGTAATCATCTTCGAAGGATACAATGAAAAGGAAGTTACGGAAATAGTTGAAGAACTAACTGAGCGAATAGAACAGGCTCATCTAGAGCATAAATTCTCAAAAGCTGCAGATATTGTAACTATATCGCAGGGTGTATGCTGTGGAATTCCTAATGGAACTGAAAAAGCATTTGACTATATGCATTCAGCAGATGTAATGCTATATCAGGTCAAAGAAAGCGGCAAAAACGGAATTAAGATCGGTGGATGTATGGAGTGGGGCAAGTGACATATACATATAT
This sequence comes from Bacillota bacterium, assembly GCA_029779695.1. Classification (GTDB taxonomy): domain Bacteria; phylum Bacillota; class Clostridia; order Lachnospirales; family Lachnospiraceae; genus Lachnocurva. The sequence continues at coordinate 1,638 of JAKPAB010000121.1, forward strand.
TGTTAGATGCAAGGATAACTCACTTTATACAGGATATACAACAGATATTAAAAATAGAGTTAATAATCATAATAATGGAAAAGGCGCAAAATATACCAAAGGTAGAAGACCTGTAGAATTGGTATATTTTGAAACTTTTGAAAGTAAAAGTGAAGCTCTGAAAAAAGAAATAGCAATAAAAAAGCTACCCCGTATTAAAAAGGAGCAGCTAATAGAAACAATGGATAAAGATGTAGTAAAAAACGCAATGAATTGATAAGAAATAGTCGACCACCAGATGGAATTGACAAGCGAAAGAAACTAATCAAAGAAAAAATTAACATTCAGAAATAATTAATCCATAAAGAAGATGATTGGTCCATACGCCATTCAGCTTAACATTTTGTTTCAAAAGTCCCTCTTCTTTAAATCCAATAGATTCAAGAAGATTGATAGAAGCCTGATTTGTAGGCTTAACAGTGGCATCAATACGATGAAGTGAATATCGGTTGGATACGTAGTCGATGCCAAAAGATATTGCTTCTCGGCAATATCCATGATGTCTCGCATCTCTGTCCATTTTATATCCAAGTGTGGCGGAGCAGAAACTCCCGAGACGAATATTCATAAAAGAAAAAGTTCCAATCGTATGATCAGGATCTTCTTTTTTATATATCCAGAAACGAACCATACGTCCCTCGCTCTGAAGGCGCTCTTCGAGAGACAGATTTCTACGTTGTATAGGAAGAGTAAAGAAATCTGCAGTGTCAAACGGCTCAACAGCCGAAAACTCTTTTTGATTTTGCAGGTAAAAATCCAATACATCCGGGGCTAAAGAAGCCTCAGATGTTCTTAAAAGTAGTCGTTTGGTTTCATATGGAATCATCATTTTCGTCGTCTTTTATACCATCATCAAAAGTATCATTTTTTTCCTTGGGAGAAATAATATCGGATTCTTGCATGGAATATTCGATCTCTTCAAGCTCAGCCTCCTCATCTTCATTAATAGAAGTTTGTTTTTGCCTATAATCAGAAGGATTGTTTTTTCTAAATTCTCTTAGATCTTTAAAAAAGTCACTAAGCATAGCGGAACATTCGGATTCTAGAACACCATAGGTTATTTCAGCTTTATGCATAAATGCATCCATCTGAAGCAAGTTGATAACAGAACCGGCACATCCTGCCTTGGGATTCATACATCCGATCACAACTCTCGGAATGCGAGCCTGGACAATAGCACCGGTACACATCTGACATGGTTCAAGAGTGACATATAAGGTGCAATCTTCCAGTCTCCAATCATTGATTTTTTTGCAAGCCTCTGAAATGGCAATGATCTCGGCATGGGCAATTGCACTTTTCATAGTATTTCTACGGTTTCTTTCCTTGGAAAGGACCCTGTTTTTACGAACAATAACACATCCAATAGGAACTTCATGATGTTGAAAAGCCTTTTCAGCCTCTTTTAGAGCAAGGCTCATAAACTTTTCATCAATTTTTTTTTGTTTTTCTTCGGGAGTATCCCGATGGAGCAGACTCATAAATATCTCCTGTATAAATAAATTTTGACTAGAGTTATAATAAATACTAACACATTTCAGTTATTAATAAAAATTTTTATGATAATCTGGTAATCAGGGGTGAGACATGGATCAAAGAGAATTAAGAGAGCTAATTAGAGGCATTAAGGATGGAGATGTATCAGAAGAAGATGCTGTCCTGAAACTTAAAATGGAGCCCTTTAAAAATATTGGATTTGCCAATGTGGACTTACACAGAGGTATAAGAACAGGCAATACGGAAGTTATTTATGGAGCAGGAAAAACGACGAATCAGATAGAAGAAATTATTATGACAATGATGGATGAGTCAGAAAAGAAGATTCTGATCACCAGATTGTCAGAGGAAAAAGCGGAGACTCTGATAGAATCATTTAAAAATAAAATTGAGTTTGAATATAATAAAAAGGGACAGATTGCCATTGCAGGTAAAAAACCGATATCTGACGGAATCGGAACAATACTTATAATTTCAGCAGGCACAAGTGATATTCCAGTATGTGAAGAAGCTGCATTCACAGCAGAATTCCTAGGAAACAATGTAGAAAAACTATATGATGTGGGCGTTGCGGGGCTAGAAAGATTGATGGCCAATTT
>JAKPAB010000139.1 GCA_029779695.1 Bacillota bacterium
TTATTGGTCTCGTAAATATGGGAATTATCTTTAGGCTAATAATTAACAAAAGTATAGATATAGTAGCAAACCAGATCAATGCTCCTGCTTAGCCTGCTGAAGAGCTAATATCAATGGAATTTTGAAGGACAAAATTCCATTTAAGGAAGTCTGAATTATAGACGGAGGTAATTGTAATATTGTCTCGCAAAATAGTTCCAAAAAATCCATTGTATGAGACCCTACTATAAGGTTCTCTCTCCGCAATAGTGCCTAACTTACTGCTATCCTTTTCTGTAATCACTATAAAGTTTTCGTCATCAACTACATAAAAATACATATTATCATTGCTTTTAAATTTAAGGAGAATATCATAACGCAACCTATTCAAGTCGATATTTACAGCTAAAAAAGCAGTCTTCTGCTCGCTGTTAAGTGGGACCGAGGAGACGATAGAATAAACCTGTTTTTTAGTATTATTATACTAAAACTTCGCACTTATAAAAGCGGCTACGCACCTTGAAAATCCAATATTGTTTGACATAAATATAGCATGAACCTCCTATTTTTGGTATAATTGAATCGGTAAAAACCAAAACGGAGGCTCATACTATGAAAATTATAACACAAGACTACCAAAATGATAAGATGGTTTCTTCATCAATAAAAGGTTTTTTCAAAAAGTATAAGATCTCAGCTTTGCTGAAAGAATCGAACGCTTATAAAAGCAAGGGCATTCCTGTCATTGCTATTTTCTAGTACCTGTTTATTCTGATCTTTACCAATCGCTCCATGTATATGAATATGCTAATGGGTACACATGAAGCTGGTTTTGCAAAAGATACTGTTTACAGATTTATAAATTCCATCCATATAAATTGGATTAGGTTTACCACCTTGCTTAGCACGTTAATTGCATCTAAGACCATTACCAAGCTAACGGATGAAAAGCGAGTAAATGTCCTAATAATAGATGACACATTGTTTGAGCGAGCAAGCGCTAAGAAAGTGGAACTATTAGCAAAAGCGTATGATCATGCCAAGAAAGCATATAAGTATGGTTTTAGGCTTCTTACATTAGGCTGGTCAGACGGAAATACATTCCTTCCGGTTAACGGTTGTCTCCTGTCTAGTAAAGATAAGAAGAATCGTATTAATGAAGCTGCTGTCGTTGATAAGCGTACTGCAGGTTACACTAGACGAAATTTAGCTCAGACAAAGGCAACTACTGTTGTTCTTGAACTGATAAAAGCTGCTAAAAAGGCTATGATTCCGGCATCCCATGTTCTTTTTGATACATGGTTCTGTTCCCCATCTTCCTTGATTTCTATCAAGGAAATGGGCTATGATGTAATTGCAATGGCTAAGAAAACGCCAAAAATCCATTATCTCTATGATGGAAAAATGCAGCCATTAACAGAGATATACAAGAAAAACAAAAAACGCAGGGGTAGATCCAAGTATCTTCTTTCTGTTGAAGTTAGCCTTATAAAGGATGGCCACTCCATCCCTGCCCGTATTGTATATGTTCGAAACAGAAATAAGAGGAAAGATTACTTAGCTCTTATTACAACCGATATGAGTATTAGTGAAGAAGAAATCATCCGTATCTACGGAAAACGCTGGGATATCGAGGTATTCTTCAAAGTGTGTAAATCCTACTTAAAGTTGGGCAAGGGCTGTAACTCCTTATCCTATGATGCAATGACAGCGCATGTGGCAATTGTATTTACCAGATATATGATGCTAGCTGTAGAGAATCGTCAAAAATCTGACATACGAACGTTAGGAGAATTATTTTACTACATATCGGATGAGATGTCCGATATTACATGGATTCAAGCCTTTCACCTGTTGATGCAGGTATTCTTGGATACAATAACAGACAAGCTGTCATTAACTTCCGAACAGTTGGACCGACTGATGGAAGCGTTTATGGCTGCGCTCCCAAAAGAACTAAAGATAAGATTACAATTATGCGCATGAAGCTAGAAATCTTGATACTTTTTTGATGACAAATATTGAGTTTTCAAGGTGCGTAGTCAATTATTTATGTGCGAAGTTTTAGTTGATAAATACATTATAAGTACCATTTTTATATTTTACAAAGAAATCTAGCCGAAAGCCCACGACTTTAGTCGTTGGGATGAAGGCTTATTAAATACTTGACACCTATCTAATATTATGATATATTATAATTAGATAGGTGGTGGTTATCTAATGAATAATAAATGCACGCATAAAAAAGGAATTGTATATCTTAATCAATATCATATAGTATTTTGTCCTAAATACAGACGTAAGGTATTAGTTGGAGATATAGAGAAAGATTTAAGGCAAATATTTTATGATATAGCTAAAGAGAAAGATGTTGAAATAAAAGCATTAGAAATAATGCCAGACCATGTTCATATGTTTATAAGTTTCGATCCACG
>JAKPAB010000123.1 GCA_029779695.1 Bacillota bacterium
AGGACATCAGGTTGATCGATATCGGAAATAACCTCATAATCAGCCCATTTACTCAAGGATGTATACTTGATATCTGCTGTTGCCAGTACCTTGGTTCTGACTCCATACTCTGTAGCAAAACTTCTAACAAAGGAATAACCTAACGCATCTCCACCGATTACTATTGGTTGAAATGGTATTTCTATTTTGTTCATTATCTTCTACTCCTATAATACCAACTATTTCGCTAACATGTCTGCCATTCTTACAATCTCCTGATATGAAACTGCCCGGTCAAATCTGGATTCGGCAAGGATTCTGGCATTTCTGCCCTGTCGTGTTCTGAGGTCTTCATCATCTATCAGACGTTTAATAACGTCAAAAAGCGCATCAACATTGCCCGGTTCTACGTTTAGACCACAATCATTATTGTCTAAAAGTGCTGTAGCTACAGGATTCTCCAGCGTACTGATTATCGCACTTCCTGATGCCAGGTAATCACCTATCTTATTCGGAATACTCTGTGGAGCACCCTTTATAAAGGAATTAACTACAATATCAGATTGATTAAGATAAGCAGCCATCTTGGGATAAGCCGTATAACCCAGGAATTCTACATTAGTTGCTCCCAGCTCTTTTGTAAGGGCCTGTAAAGATTCCATATTGGGGCCTGTTCCTAGCAATTTGAATCGAACTTTTGAGTAACTATTAATTGGCTTGCCATGAGCTTCATCACTTACTGTGCTGTTCTCGTAAATATTATTATTTTTTTTATCCCAATCATTTTTATTTTCAAAATCTTCCAGTTTCTTGGCTGCTCTGATAAGCGTTTCTATATCATAGCTCTGTCCAAGCGATCCGGCATAGGATACCCATAGTTCTCCAGATGGTTTACATATTTTATCTGTATTTTTTTCATCTGTAATTTTATCATCATTAGCTTTATCAGACTCAAAAATCTCTCCAGCTGATTCAGGGATATTTTCTGCAGTTGTATACTTTCTAACGCCTGCATCAAACACACTTAGATCCACGCCTACGTACACTGTGGACATCGGGATATCACGGTGATTGTACTTGGTGGCTCTTTCAGTATAGTCCTCACTGGTACCTATAACAGCATCGCAAGAAGCGTATACCTTCTCAGCATCCTTCATAAAATAAGGAAAAATGATCCTTCTCATCAACTTATTTTTAATCACCATTTCCATGGCTTCAGGCCATATATCCTCTACATCGATTATAAGAGGGATATTGTTTCTTTTAGCAAATGCAGTTACCTCAGCAGCTACATTATTGGCCGGAATAGAGCAATATATCAGATCATAATCTGTACCAGAAAGAGTCTTGTCCACATTTTTTGCAGCCACAGCATTACTGTGTATTCTTCTTAGATCAATATTTTTATTATACGGCGGATTATCGATATATCTCACTTTAAATGGATAGTTCTGTTCAGCGATCTTCTCCCTGTCACGAGGTTTCTTTTCAAAATGCTGAAAAGAAGGACCTACCAGATCCACCTCCCAACCGGCATCACAGAATGCCTTGGCAATATAGTAAAATCTATTTGGTCCGGACTCACAGGGAACCCAACCATATCCGTATGAAACAATTCCAATCTTCATATATAAACCTCATAATTAAAATAACGAACCGGTTTCTAGATTTCCCTTGGCACCCGATTCGTCATTTATTCTATATGCAAATAGGCACTAGTCATTCTCATCCTGTTTGCTTATTTCAATTTCGCGCTGAATGTCTTCGTCTGTAATGACCATATCGAATCCCTCCGTACTTTCCCTTTGGAAAAGAATCCTTACAGTCATAAGAACAATCTTTACATCCAATAGGAATGAATACTCTTCTATATACATGAGATCGAGCTTTAGCTTATCAAGTGCTGTCGTATTGTACTTGCCATATACCTGAGCATAACCTGTGAGGCCACCCTTGACCTTTTCACGACATACAAACTCCGGCACGGCTTTCTTGTATTTTTCTACATGCTCGATTCTCTCAGGACGAGGACCTACTATAGACATATCACCCTTAATAATATTAAAAAGCTGAGGAAGCTCATCCATCCTGCAAGCCCTGATGAACTTACCCACCTTGGTAATTCTGGGATCTGCTTCTGTTGCAGGAATAGACATTCCATTTTTTTCCGCATCCACGATCATAGATCTAAACTTCAGAATATTGAATGTCTTGCCATTAATCGTAACTCGAAGCTGCTTATAAAAAATCGGTCCACCATCCTCGATCTTGATCGCTATTGCTACACCCAGCATAAATGGTGATAAGATAACAACGGCAATAAGTGATAGCAAAACATCAAAAAATCTCTTTACGATCTTTTCCAAAATGGATAATCCAGTACCCTTGACCAGTCTAAGCGGTGTATCAAAGAGACTCACTTCCTCAGATCCACCTGTGATTATGTCTGATATCTTTGGAGTGAGATATGTCCTTATCTCATTAGCATAACAATATTTCAAAATATCGTTACGAAGCTTAGCTTTAATGTCAGAAATAATGACCGCATCATATTTCGGGATCATCTCCAATATTTTATCCTTACCAATGTCAGAAGATACCAGCTTTTCAACATGGTATTTATCTCCCGGCCTTCTATCAAACTTAAGCTTGAGTGAAGCTGAATTCTCAGAACCATATACCATAAGCATATTCATAGGAACATACATCTGATGGTAAAAAAAAGTATAAATGCTAGAAAGAATCAAACATACCGGCATCTCTACAATGGTCAGGTTGATCATGGTGTTCGGTGGAAGCATGATATCCGCCATAAGTGATAATTGCATATATGTAAGAAAATTTGTAATTCCAATGGCAAGCCACTGAAGAATAACTATATCAAAAAGTTTCCTGTATCCGAACCTAAAGCCCTCATCCAGACGCATGGACATTCCCATAATAACCATATACAGGCCTATCAAAACATATTTTCCACGGCCCAGGTACTGCTGATCAAAAAAGAAATCTATACTATAAAATTTTCTCCAGAAAAATAAAAACATCATAGCAAGTATAATAAGCTCCAGTAATTGCTCAACTCTTCTTATTACAACTTTTTTATCTTCTGTTTTATTAGTTTTGTTTTTATTCATAGTTCCTCTGCTAATAGCCAAATAAGTGCATCTTTATGTAGCCGGCATTATTTTATCATAGTAGGATTTTTATGGCAAACTTACCCGGCCCTTAATCCCTCTTCTATAATCCCTAATCCCACGATATTTCATTTTCACAAGATCAAATTTACCTTGGAAGAGTTTTCTGATCGTATCTGAAGATATCACGGCCGTGAAAAAATAATGTATGGGGAAATATTTAGGATAGAGTTCCTTAACCATATAAAGAGAATTCCTGGTAATATAATATTCTGCCATTAATGTCTGCTTATTCTCACGGTAACCTTCCTTATGGAAGACTACAGCACCACGAATCGCAGTGATCCTAAATCCTGCTTTTTTTGCCCTCAGGCAGAATTCATTTTCATCAGAATACAAGAAATAATCTTCATTCATCAGACCGATTTTTTCAAACACTTCGCTTCGCACAAACATCGATGCTCCTATGGCGACATCGAGCTCGATTTCTTCCGGAAGCTCTGTATCCACCGAAGCATCCTTATACTCATGATTAAATGGCCCCATTACAAGAGATTTTCTCCTGCCAAACTTACCGCCACCATAAGCCTGCATATGCTCTGAATCCGGATAAAAAATCAGATCAGCACCTACTATTCCTACATCGGTATGCATTGAAGCATATCTCATATAATTCTCAAAAGTATAGGGCTTAACTATGGTGTCAGGATTCAGTATCCATATATATTCTGTGGCTAGTTCATCCATCGCATATCGGATCCCTATATTATTTCCAGCACAATACCCACGATTTTCACTGGCCCTTATCAATGCGATTTTACCTGCAAAACTGATTGCAGAGTGCTTTTTATCATCATCATTAAAAAGTCTTTTATATATCACATTATGTTCCTGACCTTTTGAATTTTTCTGAAAATCAGTGATTTTTATCATCCCGTAATGTTTGGATAACTCTTCAAAAGAATCATTTGGAGACGCATTGTCTACCACTATTATTCTATAGTCCTCATTTGTCGCCGATCCAAGGACTGAATCAATCGCAGCAATTGTGTCTTCGTACTTGATATAATTTACAATCACGACAGCTGTCATATCTGTTACTACACTCCGTTCAACAACTTTCATAGATTTAAAAATCTTTTTTCCAGCTTATCTGATTCTATTTCTATGTCATATCCTGCTTGTTTTAGATTTTTTATTGCCTCATCTGATGATATCCTGCCAGCAAAGTCATCAGATGACATTGCATCAATAATCTTTTCTACCCATTTTGATGCGTTTTCAATCGGTAGCCTCTCATAGTTAGGATTAACTCCTGTGATCTCAGGGACTGTATCCGAAGCAAGCACCGGAAGACCATTTAGTTCTGCCTCCAATGCGGCAATTCCTAGTCCCTCAAAAACCGATGGAAACAGGAATAGATCCATGCCGGACAGAACCGCCTGAATGTCACCCTGTCTACCCAAGAGCCTGACATGATCCTCTAGTCCGAGCTCGGTTATCCGGTTCCTTAATTTTTCTTCATCAGGGCCGGTTCCTACCAATATTAGAACCGGTTCTCTTAGCTTCATGAGAT
>JAKPAB010000181.1 GCA_029779695.1 Bacillota bacterium
CCAACTTGGACAACCTCAAGAACCAGGCAAGAACCCAAGCAGAAAAAGTGCTGTCCAAACTGGTGGATCCGCTGGTGGGCGGCAGAGAAGTCATTGTGGCATAAGAAGATTCCGCAGGGAATCTTTTTTGTACAGTGACTAAATATTTTCACATAAAAATCCATAAAAAATAATTGGAGTGTCAAGACTGTTCTTTCGGGCTACCTATGTTATATTAAAGGTGCCGAAGGTACAAATATTTTTCCTACATTTTGATATAAGGGAATCCTGACTAGCGTCTTCTGTGTGAACGCCCGGTACGTCCGAGAATCCTTTGAAGAACTAAGGATGCCCACCTCTACGTAAGAGGGAACATATCACCCTTCGGCCTATGTGAAATGGTAAGGACTGTCATTGACAGTCCTTTTTTGAAAAAAAGAAGAACCGAAGTTCTTCTTAGAAATCACAGTTATCCGGATTGATATTCTCTGGTCCATAATTCTTCATACTGTCGAGGAACAACATATCTTCCTTGGCAATATGGAAACCAAAGACATTCTCCATCTTCTTTAATTCATTGACATCCGGGCACTGGCATAAGGCAATGCATCCTTTTTCCAATTGATAGCGGGTGCAGATCTGCCATGGAGTTGCGTGATACTTCTCCGCGAAGATCTGAATCTCCTTGGATTGAATGATTGGTTCAAACGCTGCCGGTAAGAATGCCTCTGTCTGGATCTTATGTTCATTGGCACAGTTCAGATTATCTTCAAATGGGAAGCCAGGATAGATGCGTGCCTGGTTGACCTTTGGGGAAATCTCCGAATGTTCCAGATTGAATTCAATATGACGGGATTCGTAATTGGCAAGGCCAATGGAATGCGCGGTCCCATTCTTATACATCATCTCGACGGCTCTCCAGGTATCCTTGGCAATGTCTTCATACTTTGCCCGGAACTTCTTTGGATTCGGCCAGTCAACTAAGTACAGATCAGCGTAATCGGTCTGGATCCGCTTTAAGGAATGATCAACAGCACGTAAGGCGGCATCATAGCCGTGGTCTTCGTTGGCAAGCTTTACCGATAGGAACAATTCGTATCTTGCGACATCGGCATCATGGAATGCTTTGCCTGCCTGCTTCTCTGCTTCACTGTCTGCCGGCAGATCAAAATGGCGGAACCCAGCATCCAGAGCAGTACGTACATGATCATAGATTTCTTCAGGATGTTCTTTATCAATACGATATCCAATGCGTGGAATCACGATACCGTTATGTAATTCAGTTGTTTCTTTTATCAAGGATGACATGGAAAACCTCCACAAGTATTATACCGTAATCTGCCAAGTACTTAATGAAGATTCCATGAATAATTTTGTTTTAAATACTTTTTAAGAGGCTTAACCTCCAATTTGGTGACTTGACATCTTATTGTACATGAATAAGTACAGCAGTAGATCAGGCTGCGGTATATTCTCAGGTCATTGGAGGCTCACTTTCTATGGAATTTATAACTCAGAATGTTGTTTCATCACTATATCCTTATCAGATTGAGAATATTGAGAGACAGATCATTGATTATCAGTCTCTCAATATGGCTGAGAAGAAGAATAATTTCTATATGTGCCCAAAATGCGGTGCAGTTCATCCCCGTCTGATCAAAGGCGGGATGTCACATTCTGGCAAGCAGATGTATCGCTGTAAAGAATGTGATAAGCGATTTACTTATGATAATGGGCATTTGACCTGGTATTCTCATCAGCCTTATGACAAATGGTCAATGTTCATCAAGAGTACTCTGGAACACGGCTCACTGCTCACAAATTCTGCCCTCATCGACGTCAGCCCGTCTACTGCCTTCCGCATGAGGCATAAATTTCTTTCTTTCCTCAGCCTTATCACCGAAGAGAAAACAATCGATAAAGCTGTGGAGATAGATGAGAAGGTATTCATGGAATCCCATAAGGGATATCGGCTGTCCAATGTCAAAGGCAGAAAAAGACAGATGCCTGCAGCAGGAGGCGCCTATTCACATCAATTCGTCAGTCTGATCTGTGGGGCTGACCGCGAAAATGGATCATATATCCAGGCTTATTCTATGGGGCATCCAACGATAAAAGACGCCACGCTTTTTGGTAAACATATCAGTGATAACATCTTTGCCTGGACTGATGGGCAGAACTGCTATACGAAAATGCTTTGTGACAAGCGCTGCCCTTTCAAGATACTGACTGATCATAAAGAATATGACAGTGAGAACCATCTCAATACCGTGAACTCGCTCCACAGCAGGATGGCTGAGTGGTACCGGAACTATCGCGGAGTCGCTACAGTGTATATCAACAGGTATGCCGCTCTGTTCAGCATATGGCAGCAATATGCCGGTTGTGATCTTCAGGAGATCATTCTCAAGCTCATCCAGAAGATTTCAAAATATATGCATTATTTCTTCGTTCGAGATATCAGGGATAAAGATATCTTTGAAGACCCTACTGCAATTTATGAAAGAAAAGGGATGGCCGATCATTTCATCAATCCTTTTGATGGATCAATCGGTGATTCCACAGAATATTGGACTTTTTGACTGAAAATCACCAAATTGGAGGTTAAGCCAGTGCTGATTTATCACCGGAGTACCAAATCCTGTACAGCAGAAATGATATACATCACTACCATATAGGTAAGAGGTGATATCTATGCTTAATCAAGAATTTATGAATACTCTGTCTCCAGTTGAACTGCAATTCTTCCAATCATATGCTTATAAACTGATTCAGGAAAAAGTTTCGGCGGAAACACAGAACTACGAGAACCTGACTGGTTCTATATGTGAATGCCCAGCCTGCCATTGCCGGTATATCAGGAAGAATGGGACAAAGAATCATAGACAGCGGTATGAATGCAAGAACAAAGACTGCAAGCATCGTTTCTTCACAGTTACAACAGGAACATTCTTCTACCATTCTAAAAGCCCATACCATACGTGGCTTGCATTCCTTGGATGTGAACTGAATCATTTGACTCTGGAACAAGAAGCAGTAGTCATAGGCAGAACAGTGACGACATGTTTCAATATGCGGCATATTCTTTATTCTGCTGTTTCTAAAAAAGTGATGTCCATCAGGCTTTCAGGGATCACTGAACTGGATGCCACATACACCAAGATTAACCTGAAAGGTACGAAGGCAAAGAATATGCCACGCATTTCAAAGGAAAGAGGGAAACACAAGACCAGTTTGCTTGGAAAGAATCTAGCCGGTGTAAGCCATCATAAAGTGTGCATTATTACAGCTATGGATGAACACGACAATATCCTTTATAGAATTGGCGGACTCGGCAATGAATCAACAGACAAATATATGAAGTACAAGAAAAACCTTAAAAATGCGGACAAGATCATATCCGATTCCTCAAAAAGCATCAGACAGTTCGCAGATACTTGCCATATAACAAATGATCAGATACCCTGTATTGCCGGTGAGCAGCACTACACGACAAAGAAAGGAGATTCTCTGGGCGATGTAAATGAACTGCATACAGAGCTTAAGAATCTCATGCGCAAATATCACGGAATCAGCACACGTCATCTTCAGGGATATTTAGATTGGATCACAATATGCAAGGATCTGAAGTATACGACAGAAGCAAAGAGAATATCCTACGTTGTATATATGAACACAGCATTTCTAAAACAAATGTTAACTACATTGAATATCTGTATGCAGCCTCAGCCAATATCTTTATATGATGCATATTCTGAATATCACTATGGCATTTTCGGAAATTCAGACAAAAATCAGCACTTATCTTGAAAAGAGCGATTATCAATTAGTATTTGTATTTTCTTTGCTGTCGTACCGAGCTGCATCATAAATTCACGGCAAGCTCCACAAGGCGGCATAGCGGTGCCGTCTTTATAAACGGACAGCACTTTATCTACTTCATTCTCCCCATTGGCAATCATTGTCGATAAAGCATTTCGTTCTGCGCACATTCCTAATGAACTGCTTGTGTCAATGCAAACGCCTGTATATATGTTGCCTTTTTTGGTTAATACTGCGGCCGCAACTCCTCCAACATACATATTCTCAGATATTTCGTGAGGATTGATTTTTCCAAAAGCAATATCGTAAAGCTTCTTCCATTCTTCGTTCATAATATATCCTTTCATAGCTTTTGCGTAAAATATAAATAATCTTCAATTCCGCTTTAAAATTACCGTGACATCTAATCCGCCCACTCAGCGGCAAAAAACATCTAATCCACTAACTCAAAACCTGACATCTAATCCACAGCCTAAACTATATGAAAATCATAAAAAG
>JAKPAB010000192.1 GCA_029779695.1 Bacillota bacterium
GGATAAAAAGACTGCTGATATAGTCAGCCAGCATATCACAAGAGCGATAGAAGAAAAAACAGGAAAAACAGAAGCCGACGATGAAGAAGTACGTGACTATGAAATTGGAGGCTTTCATTTTGATACCTATTATGAATATAGAAATGCAGAAGAAGATATCAAAAGAGTTGAGATCATTAATAAGAACATAGACATTAAAGATCCAGAGGCAGCAGTACGTCTCTACAATATGATCAGAGACGGGAAGATAACATTTAAAAGTCCAATAGGTGAACAATTCTTTAACCATGTCGGAGATATAGTTGCAGAGCGCTCGGTGGACCTGCTACAGGATAAAAAGGTTGTAGATGAAGCAGAAGGCCGGGTTAAAAGTCAGAAGAGAATGGCACTTTTTTTTATAAGCCTGGCAGTGATTGCATTTGCGTATTTTGCTGTGTCCGAGGGAACGGACTGGTGGCAGACCAGGAAGCTGACGAAGCTACAGGCTGAGACCGAGTCGAAAGCAGAAAAACAGGATAAGAAAAACAGCGACAATAATGGTGCAGATAAAATTATAATCTCGAATCAGACTACGATTAAAGATCAAGGAGAATTAACGGTTCTTCCAGAATATAAAGAAGCCCATGATTCCAATCCAGAGATGGTGGGGTGGATAAGCGTTCCGGATACTGATATTAATTACCCTGTGGTATCTAAGGCCAATGACAATCAGTATTATCTGACGCATGCTTTTGACAACAGTGAGGATAAAAACGGAAGTATATTTATGGATTATAGATGTGACATTGTTAATCCTACATCCAACACTATAGTATATGGGCATCATATGAACAGTGGGCTGATGTTTGGAACCCTTGATAAGTACTTGAATAAGGATAAAACATATTTAGATGCTCATAAGATAATTAATTTTAATACCATATATGAAAAAAGACAGTATGAGATAGTGGCTGTTTGCTTATCCGCAGTTAAGTATCAGGATGAAAATTCATATAGATATTATAATTTTGTACAAGCGAAGACCCAGAAGGATTTTGATGATTTTAAAAGTGACGTGGAATCAAGGAATATATATGGCGGAGATGTTGATATCAAATCATCTGATCAGCTTTTGACACTTTCAACATGCAATCACTACATTCAAGATGGAAGAGAATTCATAATTGCAAAAAGAGTCGATTGATTGTAGTAATATGTGGTTTAGTAGTGTATAATATACTATATTTAGTGGGAGTATGCCTTCGTGGCGGCATAATATTCTTTGATTAACGGGAGAGACAATAGATGTTAAAAAAAGGAACTAGGATAGGATGGCTATTGGTAGCGATATCAATAGTACTTACAATATGGATTCTTGTTAGAAATGATTCCAGTGCAGATACCACGGAAGGTGCTTTTACGTACAGTGATGATTCCAAAACAACGTTGATCGCTTATTCCAAGGATGGGGACAGTTCTGTGATCATACCAGGGACAGTTAACACAATTGCCAATGATGCGTTTGCCGGAAATACCAAGATCACGTCAGTGACAATTCCAGATAGTGTTACATCAATAGAGGCAAATGCTTTTCAGGGAGATACGTCTCTTACAACAGTTAAAATGGGAAGCGGGATTCAAAGTATAGGGGGAAATGCATTTTCAGGGGACGTTTCGTTAACATCAATGAGATTGCCATCATCACTTCTGTCAATAGGAGCAAATGCGTTTAATAATACGGCGTTGGATTCTATTGAGATTCCGGTTGGTGTAACATCGATAGGAGCTAGTGCATTTTCTGATATGCAGAATCTAGAGACAATAAAGGTTGCATCTGGGAACAATGCATACTCATCTTCTGATGGAGCTCTTTATAATAGTGCGGGAACAAAGCTAATATTTGTTCCGAGAGCAAAAAGTTCGATAACGATAAAAGCAGGGACGACAGTTATAGGCGCCAATGCTATGGATGGAAATGAGAATCTTACTTCTATAACTATTCCAGACAGCGTGACTACGATTGAGGAAAATGCTTTTTCTGGAACAGGAATCAAATCCGTTAGGATTCCAAAAGCTACATCGACAATTGCTGAACAGAGCAATTGGGGTATAGAAGAGATAAATGGATATGCAGGATCTGCTGCTCAGTACTATGCGACTTCACATAGTATTCTATTTAGAACTATTGATGAACCGGATACTCCAACACCGAATCCTAATCCGTCGGATAACAATAATACAAACAATAACACCAATAACAATGGCGGTACAACAGCTACAGATGTACAGAATCCTGATGGATCAGTAAAACATGCAGATGGGACTACTACCTATCCTGATGGAACCACAAAAGATGCCTCAGGCAAGGTAATTCAGAATACAGGAGCCAAGCATACTCCTGATAATACACCTAAAACAGCAGGTCCGATTGATGCGAGATACTTTCTGTGCCTTTCAATATTTTTGGCAGGTGTAGGGTTCCTTATATTTAGTAGGAGAAGCAAGTTTGAATACGTTTCTAAGAACAAGAATCGTTAATACGCAGAGTTTTATCCTATGAGGCATATAAATTGACTATAGATGGAGATGTGAGTTACATCGGAGACAATATATAAAGTAGGGAATTAAGTAGTGTATCAAACAATATATGAAGTAAGATATCAAGTAGTGTATTAAACGATATATAAATTTGAGAATAAAAGCAGAATATAAAAGCTCCTCGGAGAATTAACATACCAGTGTTTCATGGTAGTTGTTCTCCGGGGAGCTTTTTACTTATATTACGTATTGAACTTTTGAATCAACAGAATATGCAGACATATAAAAATATCATTAATGTAGTATACTGCCGAATCGGACAAGTAAATTACTGCTTATTATCAGCGCTTGCATCAGCAGTACCTACAGGTGGTGAATATTTATATTCGTTTGAGGTTCTGAATATGGTCTCAGAAGAGCCTAGCTGGTTAACAACCATTGTGTCCCCAGGCTTGATGTAATCGGTGCTTATAGTGAGCATCTGACCGCTCTCATACGAGGTAGGAACTTTTTCACCATTAACAAATACCTTGCTCCATTTAGTAAAGTTGTCTCCAAATAAATGAACCTTGTTCTTGTAAGTATAAACACGATCAATATTTACATTTTTTATACCCATGAGTAACTTGCTGGCGGGATAGAGATCCTTGCCATTGTAGGCATACTTTTTGCCATATAGAAGATCATACTGAAGAGTCTCGAGCCCAGACATATATTGAAGTGAACCTGCTCGTACACCAGAGTCGGTCATACGCTGATTATATTTCACCATGGTTCCATCATGCATACCCAAGCGATCCATATACTCACTTACAAGCTGATACGCGGTTAGATCTTCATCTTTTTTGGGCATACCAAAATTATTCCAAGTAATGTAATTTGTTTTGAAAATACTGTTAGAAGCCATATCGCTATCAAGTATGTTCATAGAAGGGAGATGGTCTCCAAACATTATTAGAAGAGTGTCTTCACCTCTTGCATTCAGCATTTCGGTGTAGTTCTTCATCCAGGTATCCATTGCATTGACCTGATTAACATAATATTGCCAAGCGTAGGTCTCTTCCTGAGATTTGCCATTGGCAGTTACGGAAATCTTTTTTTTGTCACCAAGGGCATCGTATGTTGGATATGCTCCGTGAGTTCCCACAGTAATGGTATATACAAAATCCTTGCCAGATGTAGAATCCATGGAATCCTTAGTGGCACCTATCAAAATATCATCAGTAGGCCATGTCCCAAGGGGAGTGTAGTCTGTAATATCAAGTGTTTCTTTGCATGTAAACGTATCAAATCCCATTTGAGAGAAAGCGTTGGCTCTACTATAGAAATTACCACCATTGTTATGAACGACGTGAGAACCATAACCCATATTTTTTAAATCGTCAGCAATACTTTCGCAGTCCGTCTTTTTCAGAATAGTTTTCTGAGGATATTCACCAGGGCCAAAAAACTGGCAAGACATTCCGGTTAGAACTTCGAATTCTGTGTTACATGTTCCAGCACCTACAACGGGAACGGTAAGATGTCCACATGAATTAGTTCTCTGCAACGAATGAAAAAATGGTACAGGATCCTTATCAAAGCTTAAATACTTGCATTCGGTAGGATCGAAATAGGATTCCAAAAGGACAACTACAATATTAGGAGCTTTTTTCTTAGTTGTAGTAGTTTCGCCAACAGCCTTTGAATCAGCTGATACAATTTTATCTACATTACTCTTGCTGTAACTAATTGGCTTAGACATTCCACGGTCAACGGCACTGGTCATGAATCCGTATAAATAGCCATAATCACTGTATCCTTGAGCCAAATTACCGAAATATGAAGCCATATGTCCGGATTGCTGTAATCCTGCTGTTACCAGAAAAAGAGAAACTACCATTGCTATGAAATAGGAAAATCTTATCCAAAATGGAGTGGATGACTGGACTTTTTTTCCATGTATAAATTTAAAAACAAGGTATGCAATAAATCCACCAAGACCAATAACCACAAGAATTTCTTGAATCATTGAAAAATATGCACTATCCTGCATGGTCATGAGATCTGTTATCATATCTAGATCAGAAAATCCAAATGGTGATACTCTGTTTAGCAGAAGCACGCCATTAATGATTCCAAGGATTATAAAAAATCCACCTATTATCCATCGGACAAAACTTCGTTTCTTAACAATAAGGGTAAATGAAAAGAAAACATAAATAAGGAAGGAGTTATATAGGTAAGAAATGGTATGATCTCTTACAAAAACCAACGTCATCAAAAAAGAATGTCTACTCATGAATTCGATAACGAAGCACATGAGAAGTGCCATTGGTATATGCGTCAGAACTGCATATTTTTCAAAAACATCTTTATATTTAGAATGAAATGTTTTCTTGCCAGAAACCACAGATTTTTCCGATTCTAAGACTTCGCTTGAACCTACAGATTTTTCTAATTCTAAGACTTTGTCAGAATCTCTAGATTTCTCAGAATCTGCAATTACATTGGAATCTTTAAGTTTTTTAATGTTGATTTTTCTTTTGGGTAATTTTTTTAATATATCTTTTAAATTCATATTCTTGCTCTTTAATTGCCTATACATTTTAAAATGGTTATAATACAAACGGAAATTATATCATTAAATTAAAAAAAAGCAAATTAAGGAATACATATGGCATTAACATTTAGAGAGAAAAAAGTTGATAAAGGAATGAAAAAGAGGATTGCTATACTCATTTCGGTATTTTTTGTATTCCTTATATTCTTTGAATTTATTTTGAATTATGAAAAAAGTGGTGACACATTATCTACATCTGAGGCTACTCTTCCAGTTGTGGCAACAAAGGCCGGAGGACGTGAAGTTAATTTTATGTATGGATTCACGAAAAAAATGGATAAGACTCTATGTCTCGGACCGGAGACACCGATATCGGGGAAAAATATAGACCTTTCAGTGTATACATATGATATGTCTATTAATGATGCAGAATATCAATTATTAAAAATTGAAGATCAAAAAGTAGTCTCAAGTGGAAACATTGAACTCAAAGGAGACAGGAGTCTAAAAGAGGCTTCGATAGACTTGGGAAATATTGAATCTGGAAGACAATATTTCCTTATAATAAAGCTTTCAACAAAGGGCAAGAATCTTAGGTATTATTCTAGAGTTGTGTCAGGAAGTGAAAATGGTATAAAAGGATGTATGGATTTCGCAGATTCTATACACAAGGCAGCTATTGCCAAAGATAAAAGCACATTGTCGTCATACATGGAGTCATCGAGTATCTCTGCTGACAATTCGCTTGATCATGTCAACATAACATCATCTCTTGATCAGACTGCATATAATAGTTTAGAACTGGAACAAGATGGAGCATCTATATATTCCGTTAATGAATATCTAAATGGAAATATGGAGATTACAATAAACAGTATACTGAAGGATAAAAATAATCATTCAATCAAATATACTGTTACTGAGTACATGAGAACAAAGTACAGTACGGAAAAAATGAGATTGATGGATTATGACAGACATATGGAGAAGATATTTGATCCTGATAATACAAAGGTTACAGAGCAATCTATCAGTGTAGGTGTTGCAGATAAGAATCTAAATTTCATATCAAATGAGACCGGAAACATAGTGGCATTTGTTATGAACGGCAGCGTTTATGAGTATAACCAGAATACAGGAGTGATTACAAGTCTGTACAGCTTCACGAGCAAACTGGAGAATATAAGATATACATCTGGATATCAAGGCCACGGAATCCGATTACTCAGTATAGATGAAGGCGGATCTGTTTCTTTTACAGTATATGGATATATGAGCTCTGGAGCCCATGAAGGAAATAATGGTATAGGCGTATATCATTATGATGATGGACGAAAGGTAACAGAAGAAGACATTTTTATAAATTCAGATGCTTCATATCAGTTTTTAGAGCAGGAATATTCAGATTCATTATATATATCCGGATCAGATAAATATTACATCATGTCAGATGACAAGATATATGAGATGTCAGCTGATAAGAAAAAAACCAAAGTAGTATTGTCTGGGCTAAAGGAAGGGCAGTATATAAGATCAAAAAACAGCAGATTTGTTTCATGGTCAGATTCTAAGGCAGGATCAGACAAAATTACTACAATGGATCTTGAAGATGGAAGCAAAATGGAAACAAAGGCTGATAGCGGAGATTATATTTTCCTATTGGTTTATATGCAGCAAGATCTTGTGTATGGCAAGGCGAAAAAGGAGGATATAGTCAATAATCCGGATGGAACGTTTACGGTCCCTATGTATGAAATAGATATTGCCGGAATTTCAGATGGTAAAGTTGAGATGGAAAAGACATATCCGCAAAATGGTGTCTATGTTACATCGGTAGTATTAGATGGAAGTTCTCTGACACTAAATAGAGTGACAAGGACGGGGAAAGGGTTGGTTGATGCTGGTCAGGATGTAATTAAAAATACATTCGAAGAAGGCAAGAAGACAGTTTCCTTTGAAACAGACTTTGACAGTAAGGCAGGAACTATTAGAAACTTTGTAATGGGCAAAAAGGCCAATATGGTAGCCACGAGTTCTTTGGATGCCAAGGCTATTATGACGGCTGATGAAAATAACTTTGAACTTAACATTCCAAGCATTAATGACAAATATATCATTATTGTAGGGGATAAAATTGTTGCTATTGAAAGTGATTTGCTAACAGCTATACAAAATGCAGATAAACTAAATGGAACCGTTATAGACTCTAGACAAAAAACAGTATGGGCTAAATCGAGAAAAGATTATTGCTCAAATATTGAGGTCACATCTTCAGATATGGATATAATGATGGCTAAGTCAAAGAAAGGTGTGAAATACTTAGATTTAACAGGCTGTAATATGAAGCAGATGTTTTTCTATGTATCTAATCGCTATCCTGTATATACAGAGACGAAAAATGGATCATACCTGATCATTGGTTATGATGCGCTTGGTGTGACAACCTATGATCAAAAATCCGGGAGTTATCAGACTACTAACAGATCTAACCTTGAAAATATGATCCAACAGAAGGGAAATATATTCAGAACATACGTAGACTGAAAGTCATAGATAATAGTAAATAACAAAATAAAAGCCTCATTTTTACTAATGTGAAAATGAGGCTTTGTTTAATATTATTAAATTAAATTTACAGTTTCTGTGAATTCTTATATTTCTCAAGATATGCTGTGATCCTATCGTAGGGATCCAAAAGGCCGCTCATTGAAGCGTCATGATTAAGTGTATCAATGATAAAAGCAATATATTTACTCATGTCGCAGCTGATATAATAATCTCTGGATAAAAGTTCGGGAGTCTGATAGCATAGGTTGGTTGTGACAACCTTATATATAAGTCCATTTTCTACAGCATCATCGAAAACCTTCATGCCGTTTGTAAATAGACCAAATGTAGATATTACAAAAATCCTACCTGCTTTTCTTTTTTTGAGTTCTGTAGCTACATCGATCATAGATTCGCCGGATGAGATCATGTCATCTACGACGAACACATCCTTTCCTTCTACAGATGCACCGAGAAATTCATGAGCTACAATAGGATTACGTCCATCTACTATCTTGCTGTAGTCTCTTCTCTTATAGAACATTCCCATATCTACACCGAGTACAGATGCCAGATAAATAGCTCTCTTGGTAGCGCCCTCATCAGGGCTGACGATCATTAGATGATTATTATCTAGCTGGAGATCATCAACATTCTTACAGATATTTTTAATAAACTGATAAGAAGCGGGTACAGATTCGAATCCATGAAGTGGAATGGCATTCTGAACTCTAGGATCATGAGCATCAAATGTAATTATGTTATCAACACCCATATTAACCAGATCCTGAAGAGCAAGAGCACAATCAAGGGATTCCCTTGCTGAACGTCTATGCTGACGGCTCTCATACATGAATGGCATGATAACATTGATTCGCTTTGCCTTACCATTAGTGGCAGCAATCAAACGCTTAAGGTCGCTGAAGTGATCATCAGGTGAATAATGATTTTCATTGCCACAAAGAGAATAAGTAAGGTTGTGATTCATTACATCTACCATAAAATACAGATCCATTCCTCTGATGGACTGCTGGATTACACCCTTACCTTCTCCAGAACCAAAGCGAGGAGCATCGGCATGGATAATGAATGAATGATCCTTGTAGGATGAATTGACAGTGTCGACTCTGCAGTCCTGGGGACGCTCTGTTCTCCAAGAGAGAAGATAATCGTTAGCCTTTTGGCTGAGGTCGATACAGCTCTTTGTGGGAACAAGTCCGAGCGGTGCTATTGGGTTGGTACAGGACAACTTGTTGTCGTTTGACATTTTGGGATTCCTTCCTAATTACTTAAATCGTGTTTTGATCTATCTTTAAACGGAGACGTATATCATCTCCGCAAAGCTTCAAGAGTTCATAGTTACTATAGATACGAGATGAGATTCTTTCTGTATAGTGATCTCTGAATTCAATCAGGTTAAGGTTAGTGGATATTATAGTAGATCTTTCTCTTTGTATTCGCTCGTTAATAACTGAAAAAAGCTGGGATATTGTAAATCCGGTAACATTTTCGGTGCCAAGGTCATCGATTATTAAAAGATCAGAATCAAATATTTGATTATAACTTCCGGAAGAATCATGATCGAACTGATGCTCGCGAAGTATATCAAACAGACGTATAGCTGAAAAATAAATTACAGAAAATCCATTTTCGAGAAGTATTCTGGCGACACATCCAGATAAGTAAGTCTTGCCCATGCCGGTATCTCCAAAATAAAGCAGATTACCAGCATTACCATTACATAAAAATGAGTTTACAAAGGCCTGAGTTGAAGCTAGAGCCTTGGATGCAAGTTCTCTTTCTGTTTTGCCAGAAGAGGCATCGATACGGTCTTTTCCGTAATATTCCAATGAAAAGTCATCTATGCAGCACTTGTCCAAAACACCTTTTAGATTGGACTGACTGAAGATGACGTCTAGTGATTTCTGTTTAAAACAATGACAAGGAACATTATTGATATAACCTGTATCCTTACAATCAGAACAATTATATATCGGATCTAGAAAATTGTCCGAGTATCCTGAATTTTTTATCAATGTTTTCTTTTTTTGTATAAGAGAATTTACTTTTTCTACTATAGAGATTGTATCACCAATTTCATCATTTAAAAGTCTTTTTATGGAAGTTGATGAAATTTCTGATATTTGGTTGTCGATGTCGGCAAGCTCTGGAATAGAGGAGTAGACCTCTAAATGTCTCTTTTCTTCTACCTCTCGGTTGAGAATACGCTGATTATCGTATTCCCGCATGATAATATCATATTGTTCGTTAGACAGTTTCATATGTTACTCCCTACTGAAGCAGTTTTCGCTCAAGCTCAGAAAGATCAGAGCCGGTCTTGGGCCGTTGGGTAAAATCCTGAAAACTAGTGGTTCTCAAAGTCTTGGAAGGAACTTTAGTACGAGTATCTTTACGCTGAGAGTCCTTCTTTTTAACATCAGAGAGAGTACGTATATTGTGAGTGCTCCAGTCTGACAGTATCTTATCAGCATAGCTAAAACTTACCTTTCCCGTATTGGCTAATGCTCTTTCACAAGCCTCACGGATAAGGTCATCAGAGAATTTATAAGTATCGGTCCAACGATTAAGGACTTCCATTTCTCGCTTGTTTAGATTCCTCTGCTTGATGCCAAAAGCTTTGACTACAGAGTAATAAGAACGGGAATGAACGGAGTCAGCAAGCTGAGCCTGAGCCTCAGTAGTAATTCCGTCTTCTTTCCATTTCATGGCTATAGCATTCATATAATAGAAGCTGGAATGATTATTGTTCATACTCATCTCAATCAAATATTCAATCAGATCAACTGAGAAGTTAAGATCATATTTCCAAGTCATTATAATCTTCATCTCGTTGGTAGAGAGAGGCTTACCCTTGAATTGCTCGGCGACCTTGAAAATCTCCTCAAAATCAGCTTCATTAAAATCCTCATCAGTGATTTCTTCGTCGACAATTTCAGAAAGAACTCCAGTATCTGTATCATCATCTATATCATCATTTTCTGCAACAGAAAAAGACGCATCAAGGTTCTGGATATCATCTTCAACATCATCATTAGTCGATTCGAAAACTGAGACACAAGAATCATGTATTTCCCCCGGGCGTGAGAGTACACAGATGCCGATAACGACACCTGTGGAGTCATATTCCATACGAATAAGTCCCTTTTTCTCCCAGTACTCTAGTGCACGCCTAATATCCCCCTCGGTATGGTTTAATGCATCGGCAACGCGACGAACAGAAAATCTGCACGCACTTTGGCTGACACATCTAAGCAAATAAAGATATGTCTTAACAAACTCTCCGCTTGATGAAGGCATAAAATTATCTATAAAATCATTTGAAATACATGTAACCTGACTCACGCAGGATGAATGTAATGCAATTTCGTCGGGCATTATTCAAGTTCCTCCTTAAACACATACGAGGAATTATAGCATAAAGAAACCATCTGGCAAGTGTATGAACCCGTGCAAACGCTGTGAAATCAAGGCTTTGTCAAATGTTGATAATGTTGATAACTTTCACTGATGTGCCTGTTATCAGTCATTTTCAAGTATATTCTAATGGGGATATATCCACCAACAATTAATGTTGATAATGTTGATATCTATAGTTCGAGAAGGTCGCTTCCTACATTTGTAATGGTTCCGGCGCCCATAGTTATCAACATGTCTCCATTTCTTGAATTTTTTTTCAAAAATTCTTTGATTTCTTCAAATGTGTGAAAATAGTAGCTTTCTTGTCCTTTTTCCTGAAGCAGTCTTTGAATATCTCCAGAACTTACACCATAGATATCCTTTTCCCTTGCAGCATAAATGTCAGCAAGAACTACAATGTCTGCAGCAGAAAGTGCATCTGCAAAATCACTCAGAAAAGCCTTGGTTCTTGTATATGTATGGGGCTGAAAAGCTACGATTATCCTATCATGAGGAGTATTCTCTGCAGCCTTTAGAGAAGCTCTGATCTCGGTGGGATGGTGAGCATAGTCATCTATTATTACAGCACCATTGGCAAGCTTACCCTTGAACTGGAATCTTCTGTCTGCTCCGGTGAAATTTTCAAGGCCATTTTGAATAGTACTATAAGGAATTCCCATATCCATAAGTGAAGCGATAGCTGAAAGAGAATTAGATACGTTATGTTCTCCGGGAACGCTTAGGTAGATCGTATCAAGCTCTTTTCCGAAAGCGACAGGTGTAAAACTGGGGTGCCCTAAGTCATCGTATGTTATTTTTGTTGCATGAAAATCAGCATTCTGATCGAGACCGAAGGTAACCACATTGCATGAAAGCCCAGCAGAAATTTCCTGATAATTTGGAATTGAATGATTTATGTACAGAGTTCCATCAGAAGCGGTATTTTCTGCAAAAAGTCTGTAGGAATGTCTCATGTTCTCGAGAGTCTTGAAATAGTCCAAATGCTCTGCGTCGCAATTCAATATTATTGAATACTTGGGATATAGAGCAAGAAAGCTATCAGTATATTCGCAGGCTTCTGTTACAAAGAAATCCGAGTGACCTACACGAATATTACTATTTATGCTAGAAAAAATCCCGCCAACAGATATAGTGGGGTCTTTAGCTGCATCTAAAAGAACCTGACTTATCATGGATGTAGTCGTGGTTTTGCCATGAGTACCGGCGATAGCACATGAACTCTTGAAATGATCCATTATCTGACCAAGCAGCTGGGCTCTCTTCAACATAGGCTTGCCAGAGTCAATAGCTTTTTTAAACTCAGGATTCTCTTCACTGATGGCAGCTGTATATACAAAGAAGTCTTCATCACCGTGGATGTTGTCGGCATTCTGAGTATAGGAGATTTTGGCACCTAAGTCTTCAAGATGTTTAGTTAGATCGCTTTCGCTTCTGTCAGATCCTGTGACTGTAAATTTCCTATTTAATAATATCTCGGCAAGGCCGCTCATGCTAATGCCGCCTATACCGATGAAATGTGCGTGACAGGGAGTATTGAAATCTATTTTGTACATTGCTATGTCCTTCTATAAATATAGTTAACTCAAATAATGTGAAATAATCTCTTCTTTATTATTACACCACAAAACATTATAGCGGTAAAACTAATAAATTCAATGTAAAATGCGAGTTAAAAAATAAAGAAATTGTTAAAAGTTTCAGATATTGTAAAAGCGACTAAAAACTTTACGAAAAATAAAGCAATAATCGGAAGAATGTTGCAATGATTTTGCAAAATATGATATAATTTACACACAAATTCAAAAGACAGTCTCACTGATACTCGCTGGTGAGCCGAATTAGAAGAAATTTGAGGAAAAAGCTAGAGAATAGACATGCATGAAAGAGGTGACTGGCTATGAGCAGAAAAGAAATGATAGCCATGTTGCTGGCCGGAGGTCAGGGAAGCAGGCTAGGTGTTTTGACATCTGATGTTGCTAAACCAGCTGTTGCCTTCGGAGGAAAATACAGAATCATAGATTTTCCGCTCAGCAACTGCATCAATTCAGGGATTGACACCGTTGGTGTTTTGACCCAGTATCAACCCTTAGTTCTTAATTCGCATATCGGGATTGGAATTCCGTGGGATCTCGATAGAAACAACGGCGGGGTATCGATTCTTCCCCCTTATGAAAGAAGTGGCAATGCTGACTGGTACAGCGGAACAGCGAATGCCATTTACCAAAATGTGCGTTATATGGAGAGCTATGATCCAGAGTATGTGATCATCTTGTCTGGAGACCATATATATAAAATGGATTATGAGGCAATGCTTGATTTCCATAAGCAGAACAATTCGGACGTGACAATAGCAGTAATTCCGGTTCCTATAGAAGAAGCGAGCCGCTTCGGAGTTGTTATTGCAGATGATAATAAAAGGATCCAGGAATTCGAGGAAAAACCAGAACATCCCAGGAGCAACTTGGCTTCTATGGGAATTTATATATTTAGTTGGCCGGTTTTAAAAGAAGCTCTTACTGCAATGAAGGATCAGAGCAACTGTGATTTTGGTAAGCATGTAATACCCTATTGTTATGAAAAGGGTATGCGCATATTTGCATATGAATTCAATGGATATTGGAAAGATGTAGGAACACTAGGTGCTTACTGGGAGTCCAATATGGAACTGGTGGATATAATACCGGAATTTAATTTATATGAAGAATTTTGGAAAATATATACTCAGCAGAACAGTATTGAACCGCAGTATCTGGCATCTACAGCAAAAGTCTCAAGAGCAATCATTGGTGCAGGGGATTCTATATATGGAGAAGTAACTAATTGCGTTTTGGGACCGGGAATAGTTGTTGAAGAAGGCGCCGTGATCAAGGATTCAATTTTGATGGAAGGCGTTCATGTTAAGAAGAATACTTACATCGAAAAGGCAATTATTGCAGAAAATACAGTGGTTGGAGAAAATGCCAATATTGGCGTCGGAGAAGAGAAACCTAGCAAACTTAATGCCAAGATATATGCATATGGACTGGCAACAATAGGATCCAACACATCTATACCGGACAATGTAATAATAGGTAAGAATACAGCCATACATGGCAAGACTGAAGAAGGCGATTATCCGAATGGTCGGTTGGAGAGTGGCGGATACATCATTAAGGCAGGTGATTAGACATGAAGGCGTTAGGAATAATTCTTGCCGGCGGTAATAATACCAAAATGGGTGCTCTTACTGATAAGAGAGCAATTGCTGCAATGCCGGTTGCAGGCAGTTATAGAGCAATTGATTTTGTACTGAGCAACATGACGAACTCTAATATTCAGACGGTCGCGGTACTGAGCCAGTATAATGCGCGATCCTTGAATGAACATCTAAATTCATCTAAATGGTGGAATTTTGGACGAAAGCAAGGTGGACTTTTATTATTTACGCCTACTGTGACATCAGAAAACAGTTGGTGGTATAGGGGAACTGCAGATGCCATGTGGCAGAATGTTAATTTTCTAAAACAGCGGCATGAACCTTATGTAATAATTGCAAATGGTGACTGTGTCTACAAAATGGATTTTGGCGCATTGCTGGAATATCATATTGAAAAGCAGTCAAATATTACAGTTGTATGTGCAAGGGCACCTGAAAGCGATGATGTCAATCGTTTCGGAGTTGTAAAAATAGATTCTGACAAGCAGATAACAGATTTTGAAGAGAAGCCGATGATGGCTCACTCAAATATCGTATCTACAGGAATATATGTAATTAGGCGGCGAACACTTATAGAGCTTCTGGAACAGTGCAATCGTGAAGGGCGATATAATTTTGTCACCGACATTCTAATAAGATATAAGGGAATGAAAAAGATATATGCATATATGTTGGACGATTATTGGAGGAATATTGCATCGGTTGATGCATATTATCAGACCAATATGGATTTCTTAAGAGAGGATGTTCGAAACCATTTCTTTATAGAAGAGCCACATATATATTCCAAGGCTCAGGATCTGGCACCAGCAAAATACAACGCAGGCAGTGATGTTACAAACAGTATCATTTCCAGTGGATGTATCATTAACAGTAAGGTTGAAAACTCTGTACTTTTCAAAGGAGTATTTGTTGGTAACGGATGTACGATAAAGAACTCGATAATTCTGAACAAAGCCTATATCGGCGATAATGTGTATGTAGAGAATTGCATCGTAGAAAGCAACGAAACGCTTCTCAGCAATACGAGCTATGTAGGAAAAGATCAGATCAAAATTGTATCTGAAAATAATAATCGCTACGGAGTATAACACCAAGAAAAGAGGTCGTATTATGAACATTACAGACATACGCATGCGCAAGATTGAAAAAGAGGGTAAAATGAAAGCGGTAGCTTCCATAACTATCGATGATGAGTTTGTTGTTCATGACATTAAGATCATCGAGGGAGAGAAAGGATTGTTTATCGCTATGCCTAGCAGAAAGGCAACTGATGGAGAGTACAAGGATATTGCACATCCTATTCGCTCTGACACAAGGGCAAAGCTTCAGGATATGATCCTGGACAGATATCGTACGGAGATACTTGAAGAGCAGTGATAGATGTTCTTAGACTTGGGCTTGATTATTTGCAAAAATTCTGTTAAGGGTTCATAATAAAAAAAGTGATAATAAAGAGAGTATGGTTTATACCATACTCTCTTTTTGCAACAAAGAATGAGGAGAGAATGAAAATAATAGCAGGTCTGGGTAACCCAGGTTTAAAATACAAACATACAAGGCATAATGCCGGATTTGATGCCATTGAATATTTGGCAATGGAATGCGGGATTACAATTAAAAAAGTAGAATTCAGAGGTAAGACCGGTAAGGGAAATATAGGCGATGAAGATGTGATACTGGTCAAACCGCAGACTTTTATGAATAATAGTGGTGAGTGCATAGAAGAGATAATAAAGTATTATGACCTGAATCCGGAAAATGATCTTATAGTAATATCTGATGATGTAATGTTAGATCCCGGCAAAGTACGGATCAGAAAAAAGGGAAGTGCTGGGGGACATAACGGGCTGAAAAGCATAATCCAGAACACTGGGACACAGAACTTCCTGAGACTTCGGATAGGGGTAGGTAAATTACCGGAAAACGGAGATATGATAAAGCATGTTCTCGGGAGACTGAAAAAGGATGACCGGATTCAATTTGAAGAGGCACTTGAAAATGTACCTGAGATAATCGGACTTATGATAAAGGGTAATGTAGACGAGGCAATGAATCGTTTTAATTGATCAATATGAATATATATTTAAAACCATTTACAGAACTGTCTGATGTCCAGACAGTAAAAGAACTTCTGGAAAAACAAAAGAATAAAGGGTACTACGAACTCTCAGGCATTACCGGTTCTGGTAAGGCCAATTTGATGTACGGACTTGCAGATGGCAGTCATTCTGCATTATTAATAGCAGCGGATGAAACTGCAGCAAAGGCCCTTTATGAAGAATTGTCCTATTACAGAGATGATGTCATATTTTATCCGGGCAAGGATCTTCTGTTTTTTCAATCAGATATAAGAGGAAATGCGCTTACTATCCCAAGAGTACAGACACTTGCCAAGCTATCCAATGGAGAAAAGTTCCTAGCTGTAACTACGATCACTGCACTTATGAATATAGCACAGGAACCGGAGCAATGGGCCGGAGGTATCAGAAAGATAAAAACGGGGGATACCCTCGACATAAATGAGTTCGGAAATGTACTTGTCTCGGAGGGGTATGAAAGAGTCACCCAGGTAGAACAACCAGGAGAATTTGCAATAAGAGGCGGAATAATAGATTTCTTCTCACTTACAGATGAGGAACCTGTACGAATAGAGCTTTGGGATGATGAGGTGGATCAGATCAAGCGATTTGATATATCCAGTCAGAAATCAACAGAGCAGATAGAAGAGTGCGTAATATTCCCGGCAGCAGAATTTGTTTTTTCTCAGGATGAGATTAAGTCTGGAATAGATGCAATAAAAACGGACTATGAAAAGCTATATTCCAAATATAGAAAAAGTATGAAAACCGAGGAAGCATCCAGACTTAAAAAGATAGTGGAAGAAGTACTTTGGAAACTGGATGAGGGATGGATAAGACAGGAAGCGGAAGTATATCTCCCATATTTTTTGAAGAATTACGGAAGTTTGTTGGACTTTTTGCCAGAGGATACTCTTGTATTTATAGATGA
Source organism: Bacillota bacterium (assembly GCA_029779695.1). Classification (GTDB taxonomy): domain Bacteria; phylum Bacillota; class Clostridia; order Lachnospirales; family Lachnospiraceae; genus Lachnocurva. The sequence goes on from JAKPAB010000192.1 coordinate 17,253, forward strand.
ACCGAGGCGAATGGAAGAAGCTGCAAGGGTAGCAGCAGAAGAATTTTTTGATTCAATGTCCAGACGATTGGAACAAGGATATATACTTCCTAGACAAATGGAACTACTGCTTCAGGAAAATTATATTAAGAACAGCCTTTTAAACCATACCGGAGTACTTCTTTCTACACTGGACTCTTCAGGAAAATGGATAAAAGGAAAGGAGCAATATCATATCAGAATGCAACAGGGTTCTAGCTTCAACGGAAGCTTTGATATGTTGGTATCAGATATTAAAAAATACAAAAGCAGAAAATATAGTGTGATAATCGTGTCTCCGTCCCATCATGGCGGAAAGAGACTGGCGAATAATCTTATAGATGCCGGAGTTCAGGCATTCTATTCAGATAATATTGAATATGATATCAAACCAACTGAGGTAATGGTGACATATGGTCATATAAGGCAGGGATTTGAATATTCGGATTCTTCGTTTGTTTTTATATCGGAAAGCGATATTTTTGGAACCAAGAAGAAAAAAAGAAAAAAGGTCAAATATGAGGGGGAACATATATCAGGGTTTAGAGACCTAAATCCTGGAGATTATGTTGTCCATGAGAATCACGGACTTGGAATTTATAAGTGCATAGAAAAAATCGAAATTGATGGAGTCATGAAGGATTACATCAAGCTCGAATATGCCAATAAGGCCAATCTATATGTACTGGCAACACAGCTAGCCACTATTCAGAAGTATGGCAATGCTTCAGACAAGAAACCAAAGCTTAATTCCTTGGGGTCACTGGAATGGACCAAAACAAAGGAAAAAGTAAAAACTGCCGTTGGAGAAATAGCAAAAGAACTGGTGAAACTATATGCCCTTAGGCAGAACACCAAAGGATATATTTTTTCACCGGATACGGAATGGCAACAGGAATTTGAGGAAAAATTCCCATATGAAGAGACCGACGGACAGCTAGATGCTATAAGTGATGTAAAGTCGGACATGGAAAGCCCGAAAATCATGGATAGGCTGATATGTGGTGATGTGGGCTTTGGCAAAACAGAGATTGCACTTAGAGCGGCATTTAAAGCGGTTCAGGAAAATAAGCAGGTGGCATATCTGGTTCCCACAACAATCCTAGCAGAGCAGCATTACAATACTTTTGTACAGAGAATGAAGGACTTTCCGGTTAATGTGGCACTGCTTAGCCGTTTTAAAACACCACAGCAGATTAAGGAAAACATTAAAAAAGTAAAATCCGGTGAGATCGACATTGTGATCGGAACTCATCGACTCTTATCAAAGGATGTAGAATTCAGAGACCTCGGATTACTGATAATAGATGAAGAGCAGAGATTCGGAGTAGGACATAAGGAAAAGATAAAGCAGCTCAAAAAAAATGTTGATGTAATGGCTATGTCAGCTACGCCTATTCCAAGGACTCTTCATATGAGTCTGGCAGGGATCAGAGACATGAGTGTACTTGAAGAACCACCTAGAGACAGGCAGCCTATCCAGACATTTGTATTTGAATATGATGACGAACTTGTAAGGGAAGGCATTCAAAGAGAACTGTTAAGAGACGGACAGGTATTCTATGTAATAAACCAGATAAGGATAATAGCAGATGTGGCCGCTCACATTCAGGAACTGGTGCCGGATGCAACGGTGGAGTATGCACATGGAAGAATGAACGAAAAAGAACTGGAAGACATTATGTACCGGTTCATTAACAAGGAGATTGATGTTCTGGTTTCCACTACTATTATTGAAATAGGTATGGATATTACTAACGTCAATACAATAATAATACATGATTCCGACAAAATGGGATTATCTCAGCTGTATCAGCTCAGAGGTCGTGTGGGCCGTGGATCGAGGACAGCATATGCATTTTTCTTGTATAAAAAGGACAAGCTGTTAAAAGAAGATGCGGAAAAGCGTTTGTCGGCAATAAGAGAGTTTACAGACCTAGGCTCAGGATTTAAAATCGCGATGAGAGATCTGGAGATAAGAGGTGCAGGCAACATGCTGGGAAAAGAACAGCATGGACATATGTCAGCAGTAGGCTACGATCTGTATTGCAAGATGCTTAACGAAGCAGTAAAGACAGAAAAGGGCGAAGAGCAGGATATAGATTTCGATACGCTTGTAGACATAACATTAGATTCTTATATTCCGGTAAATTATATAAGGGATGAGGCTCAGAAACTGGATATTTATAAACGGATAGCAGATGTTTCTACAGAAGAAGAAAAGTCGGATATTCTCGATGAACTACTGGATAGATTCGGAGATCCTCCAAAGGCTGTCAGAAATCTCGCGGAAGTTTCACTTTTACGAAGTGAGTGCCATAGAGCATATATTACTGAGATAAGGGAGCGTGAGGGATTCATAGTTGCAAAGCTATATAGAAAGGCAAAAATAAATGCTGATGGTATTCCAAAAGTTATAGAACAGCTAGCTCCATATATAAGTTTTCAGGCAGATAAAAAGGAACCTTCATTTGTAATAGACATCCAAAGAGATTCTAAGATAAAAAAGATTCCAACCATTGATATAATGAGGAATCTGGCAGATACGATAATCCGCGAAACTATAGGGAATAAGTAGGTTTTGTGCTTTACTCAAATGTACAAAAAAGTTATAATGAAATGGCTTTGTGAAATTATTAGGAGGTAACTAGTTTATGAAGAGGAAATTACTGTCACTGCTTCTTGCAGTTACAGTTTCAAGCATGGTTTTAAGTGGTTGTGCTGCAACGGATTCTAGGGCATTAATTAAGATAGATGGAAGTAAAGACAAAATAGAATTTGGTTATGGAAAATTTGTAGCCAAACTCACACAGGCTATGTATGATGTAACATATGCTTCTTATAGTGAAAAAGATATGTGGACTTCTGATTATCAGGGAAAGGGAACCACACTTCAGGATGATGTCAAAAAGAACGTCATAAGTACACTTGAGGAACAGTATGTCCTGAGAAAACACGCCAAGGACTATGGTGTCAAGATCACAGCTAAAAAAGAAAAAGAAATAGAAGCCGCTTCTGCTAAATTCATGAAAGATAATTCAAAATCTGCAATCTCACAGTTGGGTGCTAAAGATGAATATGTAACAAAGTATCTTGAGAACAGATATGTGGCTGCCAAGGTAAGGAGCACTATTGAGTCCAAGGCTGATACTACGGTTACAGATGAAGAAGTTAACCAGAAGACAATATCTTATGTATACTTCAATACTCATACCAAGACAGATTCAGCTGGTAAGACATCTGCTGTTTCTGAGGATGAAAAGAACACAATGAAGGCTAATGCAGAGTCTCTTGTTACCGCAGAGGATTTTGAAAAAAGAACAACAGATATGGAAATGACAGACAAGAAGTTAAGCTTTGGCCTGTCAGAAATCGCAGATGCTAAAAAGTCAGGAACAATGACGGACAGCAACGGCAGCAGCATTCCTTATGCAGTTCTTGAGGTAGCCAACAAGCTGGCTGATGGAGAGACTTCATCTGTTGTTGAGGATGAAAGCGGATATTATGTGGCCCATATGGAAAATACAAATGATACTGAAGCTGAGGCTGCAGAGAAGACAAAGCTTGAACAGAAGAAAACAGAAGAATACTATGATAAGGTATACGAAGGACTCAAGGCCAAGTATGCATGGGATGTGAATAATAGCCTGTGGAAGAGCGTTAAGTTCATCGATCGTTTTTCGGGTTCTCTTATAGATACAGGGAACAAAACGACAAAAAAGACAGCCAATTAAACAAAGGTTCTCTTTACAGAATTGAAAAATGTTAGTATAATACCTCCCGCTGTTTGAGACTATTTTTAGTCCTGACTTTGAACAGAAAATAAGGAGAAACATGGAACAGTATGTGATAAAAGGCGGCACACCGCTTAAGGGTGAAGTTGAGATAGGTGGAGCAAAGAATGCAGCGCTTGCGATTCTTGCGGCTGCAATTATGACAGATGAAACGGTCACAATTACAAATGTACCGGACGTCCGTGATACCAATGTGCTTATCGCTGCACTTCAGGATATAGGTGCGTCTGTTGAAAAACCTACAGATAATACAGTCGTTATCAATGCAAATAAGATTCAGACGCTCAGCGTAGATTATGAGTACATCAATAAAATACGTGCATCATATTACTTGCTTGGAGCACTTCTCGGCAGATTTAAAAGAGCAGAAGTGGCACTTCCGGGAGGATGCGACATAGGAACCAGGCCTATCGATCTCCATATAAAGGGATTTAGAGCTCTTGGAGCAGACGTGGATATAAGCTATGGTCTTATTTCTGCCAAAGCCAAGAAACTCGTGGGCAATCATATATATATGGATAAAGTCTCTGTAGGCGCGACTATCAACGTACTGATGGCAGCTGTTTTAGCAGAAGGCAAGACTGTAATAGATAATGCTGCAAGAGAACCTCATGTGGTTGATGTAGCCAACTTCCTGAACAGTATGGGAGCTGATATAAGAGGAGCAGGAACAGAGTCTATAAGAATATATGGTGTCGAGAGACTTCATGGAACAGAGTATTCAGTTATTCCTGATCAGATAGAGGCGGGGACATTTTTGTTTGCAGCAGCAGCTACAGGTGGAGATATCACAGTCAAAAATGTTATTCCAAAGCATTTGGAGGCTACAACAGCCAAGCTTCTTGAAATTGGATGCAGGGTTGTCGAATATGATGATGCAGTAAGAGTAACTGCGACAGGACAGCTGAAGGCAACGCAGGTTACCACACTTCCATATCCTGGATTTCCCACAGATATGCAGCCACAAATGGCAGTAGTTCTTGGGATTGCAGATGGTGTGAGTACAGTTACAGAGAATATTTTTGAGAGCCGCTTCAAGTATGTAGATGAGCTTACCAGAATGGGAGCAACTATAAGAGTTGAGAGCAATGTGGCTATTATCACAGGTATTAAAAAATATACCGGAGCCAGAGTACAGTCACCTGATCTAAGAGCAGGTGCAGCACTTGTTATTGCAGGAATGGCCGCTGATGGAATTACGGTTGTGGATGATATTCACCTGATCCAGAGGGGATATGAAAAATTCTCCGAGAAGCTCCAGAGCTTGGGAGCAATGATAGAAAAGGTAGATTCCGAAAGAGATATACAGAAATTTGTACTTAAGATTTCTTGATAAAATAGAGAATATTAGAATATAAAAAGCAGGCGGTGATCGCCTGCTTTTTTACGTTCATGAAAAATGATGAATTTACAGAGTTTTTATTATTTCAAGAGAAGGTTCTGTAGAAAGATCCAACATCTGACCAGAATCTGTTTCCACGATAGGATTGGAGAGGTTAGCACGGTCTATGTAGACGATTCGGACTGTCCTTCCATCATTTAGCATAACGTGACTATTGTTATGCATGGCTGCTATATGAGATAAAAACACCATCATAAACTGGGTATTATATTTCTGAAAACCATCTCTTTCGAATTCAGAGATAACCTGAAAAGCACATAAAGGTGCTCTATAGGGGCGCACAGCAGTCATCCCATCATAGACATCCGCAATGGATACAAGCGCCGCAAAGTCTTCAATATCATCTCCGGGAAGATTTCTAGGATAACCAGATTGGTCAAATCTCTCATGATGTTGCAATGCAGTCATACGTACTCTTGGGGACACACCAGCATTTTTTAATATTTTATGACCATAAATGGTATGCTTTTGAACCTCCTGAAGTTCAAGAGGATCTAACCTAGATGGCTTGTTTAAAATATCAGGATCTACACATATCTTGCCGATATCATGCAGATAGCCGGCTAATGTCAATTCGTCCAGATCTGATTTTGAGAATTTTAACCATCGCCCTATTATTCTGGATATAAGAGCAACATTAATGCAATGGGCATATATACTGTCTGAAGTTCCGCGGATACTTCTTATCATATTAAAGGTCTCGATAGAAGTTCTATGACTTAGAAGACCATCAGCATGCTGCAGAATATTATCATATGTGGGCGTCATTTCGTCATTTTTGATCAGGTCAAAATTTTTCTTTAATTCTTCAATGCTAAAAGAATAAGCAAGCTGAAAATTCTGGAATTCCGGAGTGCAACCCAGCTTTTGCGAAAAAGTTACATGATCGTCCTGAAAAGTACGGATCTTCGCCTCATGCAGATCGTAACTACTTGAGATGGGAGAAGAATCATTATCTAAAGCGTTTTCCTTTTTTTCTGCATCAGACACATCAACTAAGGAGTTAAATTGCAGATCGGAAATACTCTCCTCGAATTCTTCGGGGTGTTCATTTTCATTTAGAGCATCTTCAACCATTACTGAATTGATATGATAAAAAGTAAATCTTCCAATGTGCTGACTGTTAATAACAACTCCCTTGTCAGCAATAATCTGTCCGTGCTTGGTTCTAACAGGCTTGGCTAAGACCATACCGTCTTTCAGCCCATATAATTGGACCTCTTCCATATAATTATATTTCCCCTCCAGATACTATTTTAATTTGTAAATATATTATATATGTTTTTTTGTATTTTTTGTAGTATAAAAGACAAAAATGCTTCATTGTATACCATGATTTCTTGACATAATTTCGGTTCGAATGTAATCTATCAGAAGTTACCACTAACAAAATTCAGATTTTAAATCATTATGAATGTCTGCTCAGTATGAGCGGTGGAGAAAACAAGGAGAAAACAATGGATAAGAGACTTTTTACATCAGAGTCCGTAACAGAAGGACATCCTGACAAGGTATGTGATGCAGTCAGTGATGCAATCCTGGATGCCTGCATGGAGCAGGATCCTATGAGCCGTGTTGCTTGTGAAACAGCAGCATGTACAGGATTCATACTTGTAACAGGAGAGATTACAACTAAAGCAGTACTTGATATTCCTGCTATTGTAAGAAAGACAGTTAACGAAATTGGATATCAGAATGCAGGCACAGGCTTTGATGGCAATACATGTGCAGTATTTGTAGCTCTTGATCAGCAGTCTGCTGATATTGCTATGGGAGTAGATAAAGCACTCGAAGCAAAAGAGGGCGCACTTAAGGATGACCTCGATACAGGCGCCGGAGATCAGGGTATGATGTTCGGATATGCCACTGATGAGACAGATTCCTACATGCCATATCCTATCGATCTTGCACATAGACTTGCCAAGAGACTTACGGATGTTAGAAAAGATGGTACTCTTTCATACCTCAGACCAGATGGCAAGACACAGGTATCAGTTGAATATGATGAGAATGGAAAGCCCTGCAGACTCGAGGCTGTAGTTCTGTCAACACAGCACAATGAAGAGGTTACGCAGGAACAGATCCATAAGGATATAAGGGAATATGTATTTGATCCTATCCTTCCCAAGGAACTGGTAGATGATAAGACAAAGTTCTTTATCAATCCAACAGGAAGATTCGTAATCGGTGGACCTCACGGTGATGCCGGACTTACAGGAAGAAAGATAATTGTTGATACTTATGGTGGAATGGCTCGTCACGGTGGCGGTGCATTCTCAGGTAAGGATTGTACTAAGGTAGACCGCTCTGCAGCTTATGCAGCAAGATATGTTGCTAAAAATATTGTTGCAGCAGGACTTGCCGAGAGATGCGAGATCCAGCTTAGCTATGCAATCGGAGTTGCAGAACCTACATCAATTAACGTAGATACTTTTGGAACAGGCAAGATATTAGACAGCAAGCTTGTAGGTATTGTTAGAGATAATTTTGACCTTAGACCTGCAGGGATCATTAAGAAGCTTGATCTTAGACGCCCTATCTACAGACAGACCGCAGCTTACGGACATTTCGGCAGGAACGATCTCAACCTTCCATGGGAAGCACTTGACAAGGTTGAAGCACTTGAGAAGTACCTATAATTGAAATAATTTATGATGAATCAGACGATTCGGTTCGTGTATAAAAAAAGCGAATAGTGTTATAATAAGACCGTGGATTTTCCACGGTCTTTTTGTAAATAGTAAGACAAAATCCGATAGCTTATTAGATAATGAGTTATGAGCATTTTGAATCGTGGATAATGAGCAGATGATATTGTATGAATCATGAAAGCAGGTCATTGATTTGAAATTAAAAACCAGACTCGCTATATCCTTTTTGATAATAATATTTGTTCCGGTAATCCTAGCCGCTTGTGCACTGGCAGGAATCAGGACTATCAGGAGCCAGACCTCAGACAGCTATTCAATAGAGGGTGACTATGCAACAATAGCCAATTCTCTACAGCTTTTGAACAGATATGCCAACAAAGGCTGTGAGGTCGTGGATAAATGGATGAGAAACATTCCGGATATTGCAGAAGATACAGATGCTTTGAACCAGTTTAATAAAGAGGTTAGTGATAGTTTCTCATATATTATTGTGAGAAAAAATAATTCTATTGTCTACAATGGTGATAAAAAAAATAAAGATGGAATCGAAGAAAATGTGTTGCCTGAGTATGGTTTAAATAACCCGGAGGCCAATATAGTAATATATATTCATTCCCCTCAGACGGCCTTGCTCAGGCAGTTTGATTTCAAATACAAAAATGGTAACAATGGTACCATTTTTTTGGTAACCTCATCTAGGTCTGTTTTCCCGGAAACGAAAAGAATAATTATAGATTTTATCTTTTCGGCTATAGTAATACTTTTCCTGACAGCGGTAATTATGGTACTATGGAACTACCGAGGAATAGTGCCTCGACTGCAAAAGCTGGTTAAGGCTGCAGATGAGATAAAAGGCGGAACACTGGATAATCCTGTAATCCCTGAGGGTAGTGATGAAATAACGGATCTCACCCTTTCATTTGACGAGATGCGAAAGAGACTTCTGGCGACATCAAAGGAAAAAATGAAGAATGAGGAGGAACAGAGAGCACTTATATCCAATATTGCTCATGATCTTAAGACACCTATAACATCTGTAAAGGGTTATGCAGAGGGACTTTTGGATGGGGTTGCCAATACTCCGGAGAAGAGAGAATCATATTTAAGGACAATCGTAAATAAGGCAAATGAAATGAATGCACTTATTAACGAACTTTCACTATATACTAAAATTGACACAAACAGGATTCCATATGAGTTTTCTGTTATAGATGCGGATGATTTTTTTATGGACTGTGCCGAAGAAATAGGTATGGATCTAAAAAATCAGAAGATAGAATTTAATTTTTCGGATTCGCTTTTTGAAAATACGAAGATCATAGCTGACCCACAGCAGTTAGAGAGAGTTGTTCACAATATTATCTCTAATAGTGTAAAATATATGGGTCAGAAAAATGGAGTCATCGA
>JAKPAB010000199.1 GCA_029779695.1 Bacillota bacterium
TCTTGCTTTGCCATTGCTCGAAAATCATATTTGCAGTGAGACCGACAGCGACAATCAATCCGCCTAGAATAGTTCGGATAGATTGTTCTGTTCCTATGATCATATCTATGATTATCCCAGTGAATATCTGACCGGTAAATGATAATAGAGTCAGCTGAAACGCTGAGATCCTCGGAACAGTGATATTAAAAAGAAGTACCCCCATAACACCCAGAGTACCACCCAGATACTTCCATGGGTTTGTACTGATATTTGTTATTACAAAGGATTTTTGTAAGAGCAGGAAAAAAATGATACATATCGGAAGACCAACCGCATGGTTTATTAGAGATCCAATGAGCGGGCTTGTCTGTAATGATAATTTTGAATTTATCGTTCTTGATAAAACTACGTTGCATCCGGCTAAAAATGTCAGAATAATGGCTAAAACGGAACCTGAAGCTGACTTGTCCAACATGACCATTACACCGACTAATGCGGCGATGTAGCCGATAATAGCTGATTTGTGTATCTTTCTTTTTTCAATCCCAAAGAAACCAAAGTGATCGAATAGTACTGATGCTATACTTTGCCCTAGGAGCCCCATAGCAACAATGCTTGTCATTGATATCTGACCAAAAGCATAATTGTTGAAAAGAGTTGTGAATACTCCGACAGCACCACCGCAGTATACCCATAGTGGAACTTTTGATTTTAAATGGAAATGTTCTTTTCTTGATCGGCACAGGATCAGAGCAAATATAACTCCAACGGCATGGACAATAGCAGCTGCGCCGTAAGCTCCGTAGCTGGCAGTCAGCTCGCCATTTAGTGACACCATTGTAGAAATACATACACCGGCTAAAATTGCTAATAAATAATACATTTTGATTGCCTCCGTTGATATGATTGTATTATCATATTGATAAAAGTATGTAGGACATATGTCATGGTCTATAAAAGTACAGTTTTAGCTAAGGAAAAAACAGTATGATGCCCATTGAGGATCAGAAATGATAACAAAACAGCTTGCCAATAAAGATTTTACAAACAAAGACCTTACAAATGAAGAGCAAAAAACAATGGAAAAGCACGGGATCGATCCGGATATATTTCAAAATTGCAGGATATGCAGTTTCAAATCAGGTGAGATTATCTTTAGGCAGGGAGTGACTGTTAAGAACCTGTATATTATCCTAAAGGGTAAGATCAAAGTATGCATACTCGCCCCTAATGGAAGAGATCTGACGCTGAGTTATTATCTCTCAAGCGGAATACTCGGAGATGTGGAATTGCTCTTGGATGAGAAGACGGCATCAACCACTGCAGTTGTAGAATTGCCATCGGAATGTATTGAGATCCCATTAGACAGTAATGCATCACTTCTTACAGGTAATATCTGTTTTATGAATGAAGTCGCCAGGGGATTGTCAAAAAAATTATTAAAAAGCAGTAATGCTCTTGTGTCATCAGCATTGTAT
>JAKPAB010000238.1 GCA_029779695.1 Bacillota bacterium
TAGACGCGATTATCTAAACCTGGCAAGAAGTAAAAAACGTACCGCAAAGAGAATCCGAAAGGCAATTCGTCAGCAACTACAGTATATCCGGCGTGATCGTGGCTATCTCCGTCAGTTTGAGATGCAAGGCATTGTTCTGACAGAGAATGAATGCAAGCTTTTAAATGTACTGGACAAAGTTTATGATCAGCAAAAGTACATGTTTGATCATAAAGTTCACACCATCGAAAACCGCATTGTGAGTATCAGTCAACCATACATCCGACCAATTGTACGTGGCAAATCCAAAGCGCAGGTAGAGTTCGGAGCAAAGCTTGGCCTTAGCATCGTTGATGGATTTGGACGAATTGAAAAGATATCCTTTGAAGCCTATAACGAGAGCGAAGTACTTGCTGACGTTGTTGAACGATATAAACAACGTACTGGGCATTATCCAAAACGAATACTGGCAGATAAAATCTATCGAAATCGCAATAATCTGGCATACTGTAAAGAACGGAACATCAGACTTTCTGGACCAGCATTGGGTAGACCCAGAAAAGATGCTGTAATCGATAAGAAAGCCGAATATCGTGACAATGCCGACAGGGTTGAGGTTGAAAGAGCATTCAGCTTGGCAAAAGGTAGCTATGGACTTGGTCTCATCCGAACAAAGCTGGAGGAGACGACACGAGGATCCATCGTGCTATCCATACTGGTCATGAACATCAACAGGAAACTGAGGATGTTTTTGCGCCTATTTGTTATTTCGATATTTTCAAGGTTCAAAATCCAGAAACTATTCTGGATCGAAATATATGCTTATGCAGCTGCCGCTTAGACGGCTCCTGCTGAGCAGTCATTATATAAATAAGAATTTCAAGGGAGAAACAATCAATCATTATTGTACTCTCAAGGCTAAAGCATTAAGGAGGTAACAGTTTGGCACAGCAATATACGAAAAAAAAGATTCGAGAAGAATTCATAAAGATACTGAATGAGCGCCCACTTAATAAAATCACAGTTAAGGATATTGCTTCAGCATGTAAGATCAATAGAAATACTTTTTATTATTACTACACAGATGTATATGCACTTCTGTCAGAGCTCTTTCAAACAGAACTCCAGACAGTAACTGATGAATATAATGATACATTTTCCTGGGAGGAGAGTTTTATTGTAGCTACTAAGTTTGCTTTAGAAAACAAAATAGCCATTAATCATGTATATAACTCCATACAGAGAGAAGAATTAGAGGATTATATATACAATGTATCAGGACATGTCATGAACCGGTATGTTGAAAAATTAAGCGACGGTATCTCAGCTTCTTCGGGGGATAAAAAACTGATTTCTTCCTTTTATCAGTGTGCCCTTACTGAAATGGTACTACGCTGGATTGCTTCTGGAATGAAGGAAGACCCTGATACTATCGTCAGACGAATTGGGCAGCTATTCGATGGACACATTGCTTTATCTCTTAAGCGAAGTGCTGGTTTAAATGACTCTAATAAAAAACAATAACAAAATCTTTTTTTGTAAGGCATTCTAATCTCAATGCCAAAAAATTAGGCAAACAAACTGCGGTGTTCGAAATTCGAACACCGCAGTTTGCTTGCCTAATGTAAAAGACATAAAAAAGCGATATTATAAGTATGAACAAATCCTACAGATAACAAGTATTCACAAAGTTAAAGGAGGTGTTGTTATTTATTACCCCTCAAAATGAGGAGTGCTAGTAGAGTGCACATAAAAGAACTCTAAACATAATAGTAGGATTTGGAAGACTATTAAGAAAGAAGGAGATAAAATGAAATTAAAGACACATGATGATAGGCTTACGCTTACAAATGGGAACTATCATTCTTTAGTGAATGCAAGAAAGCCTAAAGGAATTGATGATAAGAAGGCCTATTTAATTGGTACAGGAATTGGTGCTTTAGCTGCCGGCTGCTTTTTGATTCGTGATGCTCACATGGATGGAAGTAAGATTACTTTTTTAGAACAATTAGATATTGCTGGAGGAAGTTTGGACGGCCAAGTTCGTCAAAATATTGATTATGTGGCGCGTGGTGGACGTGAACAGGGACATCATTTTGAGGTTTTATGGGATTTGTTTAGTTCCTTACCATCTACAGAAGATCCTAATATGACTGTGTTAGACCATTTTTATTATACAAATCATGACGATCCAAATTTTAGCAATTGTCGTATTACAAATAACCAAGGCGAACGCTATGACAATGGAAAATTTAATTTAGGTCAAGATTTGGCAAAAGAAATAGCTGCTTTTACAATGATGACAGATGAAGAACTTCAAAACAAATCTATTGAAGATATTTTTTCTGAGGAACTTTTAAATTCTGATTTCTGGACATACTGGAGAACAATGTTCGCTTTTGAGAACTGGCATAGTGCTTTAGAGATGAAATTGTATCTGAACCGCTTCATACATCATGTTGGGGGTCTGCCGGATCTTTCAGCTTTACAATTTTCACGACATGATCAATATACTTCATTTGTAAAACCCATGGTTAAATATTTAGAAGATCATGGCGCTAAATTTGAATATGGAGTCACTGTCGATAACGTTGAGTTCTCAATTTCAGATGATAAAAAGGTTGCAAAGAGGATAGCTGCAAGAGATAGAAATGGAAATGATATTTCTATCAGCTTAACGGAAAACGACCTGATATTTATCACCAATGGTTCTATGACTGAAGGTTCTGGATATGGTGATGACAATACTCCTGCTCCATTTAACAAGGAACTAGGGGGATGTTGGAGATTATGGAGAAACATAGCTGCTCAATCAGATGAATTTGGACATCCAGATAAATTCTGCACAGATACAGAAAAATCAAATTGGGAGTCTTGCACAGTAACTTGTCATGATGAACGTGTT
>JAKPAB010000260.1 GCA_029779695.1 Bacillota bacterium
GATGACCGTTTACGGTAACCATCTCTTTTGCATTGTTTACATAATCAAATCTGATAGTTACTTTTCCACTCTTGCCGGCGAGATCCTTGGGCTCGATTGACTTGCCATCAAGCTTGTATGATACCTTGACATTAACTGGAAGCTCTGTATTGGTCTTTCCCTGATAATAGATATCATTGCCACCGGCATTCCAAGTAATAGATCCATCGCCGTTCTTGATGTAAGTCTCATTACCCTTGACATTCTGGATATTTTTCAGATCTGTCTTATCATTAAGAGACTTGTCTCCCTGATAATTTCTGAGCCATTCACTAACGATAACTTTATCGTTAGCACCATCAGCGTCTGAGTTGACATAGACAGTCTCAACCTTCTCTGCCTTTTCATTTGAATCTCCAAACGAAGTAGATGTTACGGCTGTTTCAAGAGCTTTTTTTTCAGCTACCTGCTGTTTTGCTGTTCCCTTGGAATCATTAGCTCCACTGGTAGTTCCACAGGCTACTGATGTAAGACCGATCATAGCTGCTGCTGCGATCGAAGCTCCTTTTTTTAATATGATTTTATGATTTGTATTCATTATTATTCCTCCTGTTGAAAAGTAAATATTCTTTTCTCTGCATGAGATTATTTTTGTTAAATATAAGATGATTGTTTGAATCGCTTACTGTGCTGGGACTTCAGCATGTTCTATTTCCCACGCTGCTCTTCTCTCTTTGTCATACTTTTTTGCATCCTGCATACCAATAGTTGTTTTCATGATAATAGGATCAAAGATCATATAAAGTGAAGGCAAAACTAAAAGAACAACAACCATACTTATAAGTGCTCCTCTTGCCATCAGATTACAGAGTGAAGAGATAAGATCGATTGATGATATCATTCCAACTCCGAATGTTGCTGAGAAAAAGCTAAGTGCACTTACGATTATTGACTTCATACTCGTGGAAAGAGCTATTCTGGTTGATACCGTTCTGGTATTTCCATTATTCCTCTCTCTCAAGTATCTGGTAGTCATCAGAATCGCATAATCAACTGTTGATCCCAGCTGGATGGTTCCGATTACTATGGAAGCAATAAAAGGAATCGTCGTATGCGTATAATATGGAACCGACATATTAATAAAAATTGCAAACTCGATAACTGCAACAAGTATAAATGGCAATGTCGCTGATTTTAAAACAAAAAAGATAATCAGGAATACTAATATTATGGATACCCAGTTAACTATTGTAAAATCTCGGTTTGTTACTGTAACCAGGTCCTTGGTTCCCGGTGCCTCACCTACTACCATTGAGTGCTTATCATAGCTCTTTACTATCTTATTTACTCTATCGATCTGTGTATTTACTTCATCAGATGCAACCTTGTATTTTGATGTTACAAGGGTAAGTCTCCAATTCTTACTCTCCAGCTTATCTTTTACTTCGCTTGGGATCATTGATCCTGGAATAGCCGGTCCAAATATAGAGCTGCCTCCGATAACTGAATCTACACCTTTAACTTTTTGAATCTTATCTACCATATTATTTGTTGCTTTCGGTGACATTTTGACATCTGTAAGAAGCATATAAACGGTATTAGAATCATATTTTTTATCCAACTGTACAGCTGCCTGTGAACTAGGCAGTGACTTGGGAAGTGTACCAGCCAGATCATAATATACTTTTGTCTTGGACTGTCCAAAAAGTGCTATAGGAAGAAGTACGAGAAGTGCCAATCCAAATGCCCAATATCTCTTGGTGATTAATGCGGGAAGCTTAGTAAACTCATTCATAAGAGGCTTATGTCTAGTCTTCTCGATAGATTTATCAAATACAAGTATCATCGCAGGAAGTATTGTTATACAACTTATTACTCCTAGGATAACTCCCTTGGCCATTACAATGCCGAGGTCAAGTCCTATTGTAAAGCTCATAAAGCATAGTGCGACAAAACCTGCAACCGTTGTGATCGATGATCCAAGCACTGACTGGAAAGTTGCTGAAATAGCCTTCGCCATAGCTTCTTTATTGTCCTCAGCGGTTTCAAGCTCTTCCTGATAACTGTGCCACAAGAAGATTGAGTAATCCAATGTGACACCTAACTGAAGCACCGCCGCGATTGATTGAGTAATAAACGATATCTGCCCCATAAAAATATTAGTACCCATATTATAAACAATAGCTATACCAATACTTGCTAGGAAAAAGAATGGGATCAAATAAGAATCCATTGTAAGTGACAGAACAATAACCGCAAGAAGAACTGCCATTCCTACATATATAGGAGTCTCCCTTTCTGTCATATCCTTAGTATCTGTAACTACTCCTGACATACCCGCCAGGAAGCATTTTTTATTTGCGATCTTTCTTATATTCTTGACCGCATTCATAGTGCCTTCCTCTGAAGTAGTCTGATCAAATATAATAAACATCATGGTGGTGTCA
Organism: Bacillota bacterium; assembly: GCA_029779695.1. Taxonomy (GTDB): domain Bacteria; phylum Bacillota; class Clostridia; order Lachnospirales; family Lachnospiraceae; genus Lachnocurva. The sequence continues at coordinate 2,427 of JAKPAB010000260.1, forward strand.
CCATTTTGAAACTTTTCCTTTAAATTATCCGGTACCATTTCCTTGGGAAGAGAAATATCCGCAAGGCTGTTATACCATAGAACCGACTGGACATGATCTACTCCTTCGATCTGTTTCTTTAGTACAGCGACATCCTTATCCTTCATACCCTCTACTATAAACATAGAGTATGCACCGGTTCCGAACTCGTCTACCAGTATATCCTGTCCCTTCATTGTCTCAATGTTCTTGGGTAGGTAGGTCAAAATATCATAATTGATTCTTGTCTTGAAGTATCCGATTGCAGATGGAATCATCAGGATAAATGCAATGATTAGAATCGGTATTCTAAACTTAACTACTCCTCTTGAAAATGCTTTCATAAACCATGTCTCCTTTTTTCGATTTCAGACTCTTTTTCTAAGCGTCCTCCAAAAATGACCAATATTCATTTTTAGTTCATTGTAGGTTATACTACAGAAGTGACTGTTGGTCAATACTGCTTTTTTTTAAATATACATATAAGAAATTGTGTATTCGAAAAACAAAAAATGACCATTGTTCATTTTTATTTTTAGTGATATAATGTGCTTTGTTGAAAAGTCTGTTATTATTAAGTAAACATGATCACGATATGCTAAGAGATTAGGAGCGCCATGAGCAAGGTTCAGACAAATAAACAGCAAAAAAAAGATTCTCTTTTCAATACTGCGTTTACTCTTTTTACTGAAAAGGGACTCAATAAAACAACAATATCTGATATTGTTAATGACGCAGGCGTTGCAAAGGGAACTTTTTATTTATATTTTAAGGATAAGTACGATCTTCGTAATCTTCTGATTGCCAAAAAGGCAAGCGAGCTCTTTATGAGCGCTTATAATGATATGATTTTGGATCGTCCGAAATGTGATTTTGAGGATGGTCTCCTATATATAAGTGAACATATAATCAATGCTCTTGAGGCCAACAAGGCTCTATTGGCCTTTCTCCATAAGGATCTTAGCTGGGGTGTATTCAAAAAGGCATTTTCTGATACTCCCATTGCTGATGAGGAAAACTTCGCCGTATTTTATACCAAGATGTTAAATCTGTCACAGGTCAAATATAATGATCCTGAGATCATGCTCTTCCAGATCGTAGAGCTCCTAGGATCCTGCGGTTACAGTTCTATTATGTACAAGGATCCTATAGATATAGATACTCTTAAACCATTTCTATGGAGAACTGTAACCGGAATACTGAGAGATCATCAGATAGCATAAAATCTCACAAGATGTGAATCGTTACTATGAGTC
>JAKPAB010000268.1 GCA_029779695.1 Bacillota bacterium
TGGCACTACACTTACCCCTCTTGGCAAGTCTGCAATTTCAGATCCAGAGTTAAGAAAAGCCCTGGAAAGCGGCATACCTTTAGGTAGATTAGGTCAGCCTGAAGATCATGTTGGTTCTGTGCTTTATTTAGCTTCTGATGAATCAGATTGGATGACTGGCCAGATGATTGTGGTAGATGGTGGCTTATCAATGATTTAATCCGGTGGATTATTCTCGCCTGTCAATGCGAGGGTATCTATGGCTTTAGAAATAGTAGTTAGTTTTTTAATTCTCTTTGAGTCATACAATATTGTTCCTTTCTCATGTTAACATTATCTCAGAATAACAACAAAAAATTCACTAATAGTATTGACATAGAAAGTTAATATTGACTTTTTATAATTTTTAAACAATTTATGGGAAAAAGTTGACAAAACTTCTAAACAGTGATAGTCTTGACGCAACAGTTTTTCGGGAAATTTGATTTTGGCAGAGATAAGAAAAAATGCGGGAGGTTGCTGTAGATGAAAATTATACAAGAATAGAGGAGGTGATAAAAAATATAAGTAATAAGCACTTTGTCTCATTCTAACAGAAAGAAGCTTGGGTAAAATCTGAGAGGAAGTATGGTGTAATGTTGGTATTTTATATTCTATCAAGTTAGGAGGTTTAGAAATGAGGAAGATTTACTTAGTAAGTTGGTTGGCTTTAATGTTGGTATTTGTTTTTTCTGTGGGAGCTTTTGCTGCTACAAATGGGTACAAGTTGGGTTGGTCTCAGGTTGTTGTAAATAACCCCTATTATGAAGCAATGAGGATTACTGCAGAAAAAACTGCTAAAGAGTTAGGATGTGAAATGATATTTCTTGATGCACAAAATGATCCGGCGAAGCAAGTTGCTGATATTGAGAACCTGATTGCTCAGGGTATAGATGGTTTGTTTATCAATCCGATTACTCCTTTTGCTCTTACGTCAGCGGTGAAGGATGCAGTGAACGCTGGTATACCAATCATTTCAGTTGACCGAGAACTGTATGGAGACTATGTGAGCTACGTAGGGATTGACCAATGGAAAGCTGGAGAGCTTCAGGGTGAGTTTATAGGTCAATATCTTAATGGTCAGGGTAATATTGTTGAGATTGCTGGTGATCCTGGTGACTCCGCGGGGATGGGGCGTGGTGGTGGACTAAGAAAGATCTTTTATGAAAAATATCCAGGAATTAAGATTCTTCAAACTTATATAGCTCACTACAACCAGTTGGAGGGTAAACAGGTGATGCAAGATGCTATAGTTGCTTTTGGTGATGAAATTGATTTAGTTTATGCTCACAATGATGCAATGGCACTTGGAGCACTTGCTGCAATCCAGGAGGCTGGCCTGCATATTCCAGTAGCTGGGGTTGATGGACAGAAACAGGCATACGAAGAAATAATGAAACCTGGTTCGTTATACTTATCTACTGTTGTGAATAACTCAGCTGAGATTACAGAGGTTGCTGTTAACCTTATGGTTAAATACCTCAATGGTGAAGAAATTCCTAAAAAAGTCGTAACTGGAACTGTATTGGTTACTAAAGATAATGTTGAAGAGTATTACAATCCTGATAGCATATTTTAACCGAGATATAACAGGGTGCAGAGCTCTGCACCCTGTTATATCTCTTACTAGAGGTAGCCAACTATGACTATGCGTTTGACTAATCTAATTTTTCGCTACAATATAATTATATTGCTGCTTGTCTTAGTAGTGATTTCGGCGATTATAAGCCCCTACTTTTTTACATGGTTTAATATATTAAAACTGTTACAAACTGCTAGTTACGTAGCTTTCGTCGCTCTAGGAATGTTGTTTGTTATATTAACCGGTGAGATAGACTTGTCGGTTGGAGCCATTTTCGCTTTCTCGGGAGTTTTTCTTACAACATTAACTCATGGTAATTGGTTTACCTACATGCCCGAGTTTTTGCACCCTTATGTTCCAACTTTCGAATTTACACCGGTGCTTCCTATTCAATGGATAATACTGTTGACTTTATTAGTTGGTGTTCTATTTGGCATGGTTAATGGAGTACTTGTTGCGCGCTTTGGCGTTGCTTCTTTTGTAGGGAGTCTTGGAGTTATGACGGTAGCCCGAGGCTTGGCCCTCACATATACTGGTGGTGCCCCAATATATGGGCAAGCAAAATTAGTAGAGTATCTGGGGAATGGAAAATTTTTGGGTATTCCGATGCCAGTATGGTTAGTTGCAATTACTGCTATTTTCCTGCATGTTTTTCTAACAAAAACTAGAACTGGAAAGGCTATCATTGCAGTTGGGAGTGATTTTGAAGCATCACGGCTTAGTGGTATAAACGTTAAAAAGGTGAAGCTGTTAGTATTTATGTTGGCTGGTTTCCTTGCTGCTTTCGGCGGGATTTTGATGTGCGGAAGATTAGTAACTGCTGATCCGCGGGTAGCTAACGGCTGGGAGCTTGATGCAATAGCTGCAGTGGTAATAGGAGGTGCAAGACTCTCGGGAGGGAAGGGGAATGTTGCTGGTACTCTCGCTGGCGTGTTGGTTCTTCAGCTTATTAACAATATCTTGAATCTAACTGGTGTAAATGTGCATTTTCAACCTATTATAAAGGGTGCTATTGTGATTGTTGCCATGGTGGGTAGCCGCATACTGGAGGATAAATTGACAGAACCAATGGCCGTTGAGAGTAGTGATATATTTAAATAGCTTGCTATGTAATAGGGTAGGGGAGGAACAATGGAAAAAACCGTGATACTCGAAACAAAAGAATTGACCAAAAGTTTTCCTGGTGTATGTGCGCTTAAGGCGGTGAATCTTGTAATCATGGAAGGTGAAGTACATTGTATTGTTGGAATGAACGGTGCCGGTAAATCCACCTTAATAAAGCTTTTGATGGGAGCACTTATGCCTGATAGTGGTGAGATTTTAGTGGAGGGTGAGTCCGTTCGTTTTTTAACTCCAGCTCAGGCTCAGGCTAAAGGTATTGCTTGTGTCTATCAAGAACTCGACCTTATCCCGGATCTAGATGTTGTGGAGAACGTTTGGTTGAACCATGAAAAGGTAGGCAAGAGGTTTTTGCTAAATAGGAGAGCAATGGAGCAAGAAACCCTTAGTCTTTTAAGCTCTATAGGTGTATCTATTCCACTAAATGTCCAAATTCGACATTTAACCGTTTCGGAGCGTCAACTTGTAGCTTTGGCACGGGCACTTTCGTTCAAACCCAGAATACTCATTATGGATGAACCTACAAGTGCTCTGAGTCGCATTGAACAGGAACATTTATTCAATATAGTTCGTCAATTGCGCAATAACAAAATTAGCGTTATTTACATTTCTCACAGACTGGAAGAAATCATGGATATCGGAGATAGAGTGACAGTTCTTCGAGATGGCCAATTAGTGAGCACTAAAGACATTAATGATGTTACAAAAGAACACATAATTGAGATGATGCTTGGTCGGAAGCTTGAGAACGAGTTTCCGGAACGGCGAGAAGTTGTTTTAAGTAATATTAGTGCTGAAACTGTTCTCTCGGTTCGACACCTTTCTATAGCGAAAAAAGTACACGATGTTTCATTTGATCTAAAACATGGTGAAATTTTAGGTTTTTTTGGAATGGTGGGTGCAGGGAAAACCGAGATTTTAAAAGCATTAGTTGGAGCTATTAAGTCAAAAGGTCAGATCATGATAGAAGGGAAAGAGTTACAAATAAGATCACCTATTGACGCCCTTCGTCATGGAATTGGCTTAATTCCGGAAGACAGGAAAGATGAAGGCATCCTATCTGAATTATCAGTTATGGAGAATGTGGGTATTGTTGCCTACCATAGGGCACGTAGAATGTTCCTCATAAACTTTCAGTATGTTGAGAAGCTTGTCCAGGAATATGTTTCATCCTTAGACATCAAGACACCTTCATTAAGACAATTAATGCGAAATTTGAGTGGTGGTAATCAGCAGAAGGCTATAGTAGCTAGATGGTTGGTTGAGCGGAAACATATTCTGTTACTTGATGAACCGACACGGGGGATCGATGTTAATAGTAAGGCAGATATCTATAGATTAATATTTCAGCTTGCGGCTGAAGGGATCTCTATTATTGTAGCTTCTTCTGAACTAGAAGAGATAACTCACATATGTGATCGAATTTTGATCATATACGATGGACATATTGTTAGGGAAGTCAACGCAGGTGAGGTCTCAAATGAAGAAATACTTTTTGAAGCTACGGGAGGATTACAATATGCGTACAACTGAGCGATTGCAAAAAATTGGTCGACTGCTCCTAGCCAATTCGCAGTATACAATACTGATATTGTTTATAGTTATCCCAGCTCTAATTTTACCTCAATTTCTTACCATAGGCAACATTACCAACGTTCTCAGTAGAGCAAGTTTTATGGGGATAATGGCAATAGGTTTGATGTTTCCTATTTTAATAGGTGGTATGGATCTCTCGGTAGCTAATATATATGCTTTCTCCTCTTTGATATTTGCGTATTGGCAGCATTATCAGATATCATTAAGCTCATATGATCAAATCAATTTGATGTTCCCCTTGCCCATCCTTATATTATTAACTCTGATGATAGGAATAGGTCTTGGACTTCTTAATGGTGTAATTATAGCCTTTGGACGTATTCCGGATTTTGCTGCTACGCTTGGTACAATGATGGTATTTACGGGTATGACTTATGCCATTACTCAAACGCAACCGGTTTTCGGTGTTAGTGAGGGAGCGCGTTTATTGGGGGCTGGCAGTCTATGGAGTGTTCCTATTCCAGCATTCATATGGCTGGCTATAGCTATTTTGGCTCATGTTGTTCTTCAATATACGCTTTTAGGCAGAAATTTATACGCCGTAGGTGTTAACAGGAAGACCGCGTATTACCTGGGTATTGATATAATACGTGTTCAATTGGCTGCATATGCAATATCTGGATTTTTGGCGGCTACAGCAGGAATTCTAGTAGCTGGCTGGCTTAATGGAGGAGACCCAAGAGTTGCCGAAAATATGTTGTTACCCACTATTGCTTCAGTAGTTTTGGGTGGCACAAGCTTGGTAGGCGGAAAAGGGACGGTACTGGGTACGATCACGGGGGTTCTTATAATGACATTAATAACTAATATTCTCAATTTAATAGGTATTCCACCTTTCCCGCAACAAATTGTTGCTGGCCTCGTGATTATCCTAGCATTAATATTGCAACGTTTTCAGCGATTTTATTTACAAGAGGGGTGGTAAAAATAGAAGGTGTATTATCTATTGATTTGGGTACTCAAAGCATAAGAGCGGCTTTATATACTCTTAAAGGCCAACTTCTGTCTTTAGCTACTAAAGGATATGAAACTTATTATCCTGCCCCAGGATTAGCGGAACAAAATCCAGAAGATTGGTGGAAAGCTTTTAAGTTGGCTGTGCAAGAATTGGTGGAAAAGTGCCCCACGATTTCAGTAGTCGCTATCGTGGCGAGTGCTACTTCTAGTACTGTTTTACCCGTTGATTGTGAAGGTAATGCTTTAACTAGAGCTATTCTCTGGATGGACACTAGGGCTAGTAAACAGGCAAGAAGGATAAACGAGACATTTCATCCTCTTCTCAGATGGTGTGGCGGAACTGTTTCTCCAGAATGGTTCTGGCCCAAGCTGTTATGGATAAAGGAGGAACAACCAAAAGTATATTCGGAAGCTTACCACATTGTTGAAGCTTTGGATTGGTTGAACTACAAATTAACAGGTAGGTGGGTAAGTTCACAATGCAATGCTTCGTGTAAATGGAACTATCTTTCCGATAAGGGTTGGTCTACTGATTTCTTTGAAGAGATTGGAGTTCCAGAATTTATGACCAAGATCCCTTCTGAAGTGTTGCCGATGGGAACACTAATAGGCAAGCTTCGAAGAGAAGCTGCTTTTGATTTAAATTGTAAAGAAGGTATTCCGGTAGTTCAGGGAGGAGTTGATGCTCACGCGTCTGTAGTTGGGCTTGGCAATTTCAAAGAAGGGGAAACCTCACTGGTTTTAGGTTCTTCTTCCGTTCTCCTTGTAAATACAAGTTCTTGTAATCCAATTTCTGGATTTTGGGGACCTTATAAAGAGCCTCTTTGGAAGGGTCTTAACTTGCTTGAGGCAGGACAAACGTCCAGTGGTTCAATACTGAGTTGGTTTATTGAAAAAGTGGCAAGACACTATGTTTTTGAAGCAGATAGAAGGGATCTTAACCCTTTTGATCTCTTAGATGCCGAAGCATCTAAAGTATCTCCAGGATCGGAAGGTGTATTGGTTCTGGACCATTGGCAAGGCAACAGAACACCTTATAAAGATCCCGATTCTCGGGGAGTAATTTATGGGTTAACATTAGGTCACGATGCTTCTCATATTGGCAGGGCGATATACGAGGGAATCTCTTTTGGAATTAGGTTGCTTGTTGACTATCTTAAAAGAGAGGGAATTTATATAAGTTGTATTAAGGCTTGTGGAGGAGGAACCAAAAGTGGTCTCTGGATGCAAATTTTGACTGATATATGTGAACAACCCTTGGATATAACTATGGAAAATATGACCCTTCTTGGTAATGCTATTGTGGGCGCTACAGGTGTGGGTATTTTTTCTTCTTTTACAGAGGGTTTTGAAATGATGCAGCCATGCTTCACACGAGTAGCTCCAACAACCTCTTTTTCCGTTTATCAAGAAAATTATGAACATTATTGTAGTTTATATTCACTTCTCAGGACTCTAAGAGAGAGATAGTAATGCAAAATCTTTTTATTAGGAGTGCGTTCTTTGTCAAAGACTTTTAGAGGTTGTACAGGTTTTGAAGAATGTTGATTTTTGGTCTCTATCCTAACCCTAATAAGACTCATTGTCTAGTAGAAGCAAATGGTACTGGAAAATTTACTCTTACAAGAAAGGAGCGTTGCCATAAATGTCCAAAAAAATGAAAGCGGTTAGGTTACACGCACCTGGGGATCTTCGCGTTGAGGAAATAGATATACCCAGGCCTGGTGACCATCAGGTTCTGGTTAAAGTCCGTGCAGTAGGGGTCTGTGGTTCTGACCCCGGGCGAGTTATGAAAAAGGGAACTTACTCTTACCCTACAACGATC
>JAKPAB010000269.1 GCA_029779695.1 Bacillota bacterium
TTACTGGGGAGACTTTATTTGGGACCATAGAACTGGTGGGGTACAGGGATAACTATGGACAGATAAAAATACCAAGGCGACCTCTCAACCCAGGGGAAAAGGTATATGGTGTTGATTATGAGTTTTTGTCAAAGTTTTATAAGTTTGATGAGAATACAAGCATTAACATAGGCAATTTGATTGGATACGACAAGGGAAGTAATATAGTCCCTGTTTATCTCGATGTAAACAAACTGGTTACAGAACATTTGGCTGTACTGGCTATGACAGGCTCAGGGAAATCATATACTGTAGGCAGAATTATTGAAAGACTTGTAGCAGAAATGAATGGAACAGTAGTAGTTTTTGACGTTCATGGAGAATATGGAAAAGCATTTGAAAAGGGAGAGATACATTTTAATAACAATTTCGATTACATTGAGGATGAGAAAGAGAGGGAGAGCATACTAAAAATTCAGGAGAATTTATCAAAGATGCTGAATGCTGGTGGAGGAATAAAAGTATATACTCCTCAGATAGATTCTTTTGATTATAAATATAGTGCAAAAAATCATCATTTGGCCCTGCAATTTGATAGATTTGATATGGATGATTTATCTTCCATTCTTCCAGATTTGACAGAAGCCCAGGAAAGAGTATTAGATGTTGCAATCAGGTATTGGAAAGCAAAATATAATAATCCTCCTCGGGATATTCAGGATTTAACATATCTCCTTTCTGACGAACAGGGGCTTGAGGAACTAAAGAATTGGGACAATTTGACTGAAGGTGAAGCCAAAGCGCTCAACAATAGAAGTGCAGCAGTGGCTTCCATGAAATTAACCCGAGTGATAAATGAAGCGAAGAGTTTTTACACAAGGGCTATTGGTGAACCGACAGATATTTATGAAATGATTGGGGAAAAAGGAAAGAGCGTGGGAAGGCTTGTAATTATAGACTTGCAAGGCTTATCTGACGATGCTAAACAAATTATAACAGCATTGATATCCAGTGAGATTATGAGGGCAGCATCAGATAAAAAAAGGCAAATAAGGCCCTGTTTCCTTGTTTATGAAGAGGGGCATAATTTTGCACCTGCGGGGATTCCGAGCATATCTAAGAAAATCATTAAGAAGATTGCTGCAGAAGGCAGAAAGTTTGGTACAGGATTTGCAATTATTTCTCAAAGGCCGTCAAAACTGGACCCTGATGTTACGTCGCAATGTAATACAATCATTACAATGAGACTAAAGAATCCAGATGACCAGAGATTTATTGCAAAAACGTCGGATATGTTTTCAACATCTGATATTGAAGAACTGCCATCCTTATCTACGGGTGAAGCGTTGATAAACGGGAGGTCGATACCAGCACCGCTGCTTGTGAAAATAGGAACAAAAGCGTTGATACATGGTGGAGAGTCCCCCGAAGTTATCAAGGAATGGGGTGTATTCAATGAATAAGGAAACAATCATTGATTTCATAAAAAAAGAATTTAAAGAAGGAAAAATTAGAAACGAAATGTTTCCTATGATGACAAAATTCGGAATAAGGGACTATTCAGA
>JAKPAB010000294.1 GCA_029779695.1 Bacillota bacterium
AAATTATTTTCCCAAAAAGCCTGTGATCTTCCCAGATAGTTCTCGCATAAACGTGATTGTGACTCATGCATTCCATAGGATACGCCATCTAACAAGATAGTTCCGTCATATTTATCGTCAACATTATGAGCATACCACGCATGACCGCATTCATGAACTGTAGAGAGAATAGCTGAAATTGCGTTATCCTCCAGATATTTCGTAGTAGTACGGCAATCATTTTTGCATAGCCAGGTGGTGAATGGATGTTCCGTCTCACCCTGATAACTCCAGGATTTATCAAAATGAAGGTAATCTAACAGTTCCTTCATATATTTTTTTTGACCATTGATGTCATATTTTAGATAAACAATAGAATCATCTACCGGTTTTGCTGCATTGACCTTTTTTATAAGGTCAGGAATAGCACCTTTTAAGGCATTGAAAAATTCATCATACTTTTTCTCTGTCATTCCAGGCTCATAATCACTTAACAGCTGATCAAAAACAGACATATCCGATTCTCTGTATTCAATAATCTGTTTCTGCATAGCTATTACTTTTTTCAGATATGGTTCAAAAATTGAATAGTCGCTTTTCTTCTTGGCATCCAGCCAATGATTATGCGATGTGTAGAGAAGCTTCTGCCATTCCACGAATACATCCTTGGGAACACACTGCAGTTTCATGGCTTCCTCATAATAGAGTTCAGACATTCTCTTATAGTCCGGATCGATTTCATCGTCATCCTTAAGCTCTCGTAATAACTCTATCATATCCGGATCTGACTGGATAGAAAACAGTTCTCCTGACAAAAATGCTGCTCTATCATCTATATATTGATTGCCACCCTCGGGAGCTACTGTCATCTTGTCAAAGTTAATGACATTAAGTGCCATAAAATATGCGGAATATTTAAATATCCAATCACTTAGTCTTTTTTCTTTTTCCTGCTTTGTCATCTCTTATTCCCTTTTATCCTCTCTCATCTTATCCTCTTTTATCTTGATCTGCTCTGCTGTCTGTTTTGCAATGGACATTTCTTCATCTGTAGGGATCACAAAAACCTTGATCTTGGAATCCGGCGCAGATATCTCCATCGCACCATTGCAATTTCTGTTTTTATCATGATCCAGCTTCACACCTATGAATCCTAGTCTATCACATACTAATCTTCTTACAAGAGCACTATGCTCACCTACACCTGCAGTAAATGAAATAGCATCAGCTCCATCCATCACAGTTGCATAAGCTCCAATATATTTTACTATGGAATAGGCATAGGTATTAAGTGCTCGCTCTGCATCATGATTACCTTCAAAATATGCCTCTGACAGATCTCTCACATCAGAAGAAAGGTAATCACTTAGTCCATAGACCCCTGACTTATTATTCAGGATATTCATTACCTCTCCAAGGGTCTTGCCATCTTTTTCTGTAATAATATGAATTATCTCAGGATCAATGCTTCCACATCTGGTACCCATTATAATTCCCTCTAGAGGTGTATATCCCATAGATGTATCAACAGAATAACCATTTTTTACTGCAGTTATGCTGGCTCCATTTCCCAGATGACACACAATAGTCTTACATTGGTCATAAGGAACTCCAAGCATCTTGGCTGTTTCCTTGGATACGTATTTATGGCTCATGCCATGGAAACCATATCTTCTGATTTTGTATTTTTTGTAATATTCATAAGGAATGCCATATAGATATGCTTCTTCCGGCAATGAATGATGAAATGCTGTATCAAATACACCGACCATATGTGTATGCGGCATAACCTTCATACATGCTCTTATACCCATGAGGTTAACCGGATTATGAATCGGTGCCAACTCACAGCAGTCCTCTATATCCATGATCACTTCCGGAGTCAGGCATTCTGCATGATCAAACTTGTCGCCACCATGAACGATTCTGTGTCCAACCGCTTCTATTTCACTTACATCTTTGATAACGCCAATTTTTGTATCTGTAAGCGCTTCTATTAGTATTCTGACCGCTTCATCATGATCCGGGATTGGAGTGTCCTTTTCATACTTCTCTCCACCTGCCGGTTCGTATACAAAATGAGCGGATTCTGACCCGATTCTTTCACACAGGCCCTTAGCAATAACATCTTCTTGGTCTGTCTCGATCAATCTAAATTTAAGTGATGAGCTCCCGCAATTAATAACAAGGACTTTCATAAATCTCCCTCTACCGGAAACCCGGAAATGATTGTTAAATTTTTATCGTGTCTGATTTTACCCTATTTACAACATATTATCCATATAAATCAAGTAAACTTTTCGTTCATATCTCGTGGTTCTCACACGAAACGCTTCCAGTTTATTTTCAATCGGCCTTTTTTTGTTTCTCCTTCTTCGCCTGTGTAGATCGCTTTTCCATAACCTCTTGCCGATATCATATCCCCTGGTTTTAACTCCACGGATGGATTTTTCTCTATTCTGCCATTCCTGATCACTTTTTCTCCCTGTACTAGTCTCTTGGCCTCCTCCCTGCTCATCCGAAATATTCTGGCAATGCATGAGTCCATTCTAATAGACTGGATCGTTCCTGACTCTTCATGTAGTTCTGGCAGGAATTCCGGTGGGAATGAATCTATTACCTCTGCTATCACCGACGTATGTCTCACTCTTTTCAGCTCTGTCAAAATGATGTCCGTAACTTCTTTTCTGCAATAGAAGCAGCATGAATTATCAAATATTACAAGGTCACCCAATGAACTTCTAAGGATTCCAAGATTCATAAGAGCTCCTAGATAATCCTTGTGCTCCATATCCTCTGCAAACTTTTTAGACTTCTGGCTGATCATGATACAATCCACCGGAAAGGGTTCCTCGTATCCAAGTGTTTCCTCATCTCCAAAACCCACCATTATATGAGCAGCACCTTCAAAACCACCGAACTCCCTTATCCCACATGCATATAGTTTGTTCCTGATCTCCATCAGATCATTTAAGTCCGCTTCTCCCATGAAATCCGTGAATATACAGCGTGATTCCGTGTATGAACGTTCTGATAATTCCATAAACCTTTTTTTGTTTTCTTCTTTTGTATTTTTATACATACACTTTATTATATCAATCTTTTTCCAAAAAAAATAGAGAGACGTTGCAACTAATATGTAACCACAACATATTAGTGAAACGACTCTCTATTTCGGAATTGATCAAATCAGATTAAATCAACCCTTTTCCATATGATTTCACCCTAAAAAATATTATATGCTTTTTAAAAAACAGCTTATTTCTTTGCCTTGATCGATGATGTCTCAATCATGAATTTAACTGATGAGGACATATCATCGCTAACACCAGCAAAGCTCTTATAGCTCTTTGATGCATCATCAACAGCCTTAAGTCTATTGGCAAAGCTCTGGATATCTCCGTTAAATGCTTCTGAGAGTTTCTTAACTCCTTCGTTATCGAACTTGACCAGACCCTCATTAAGTGTCTTCATTCCATTATACAGTGTTGAAGAACCATCATCCAGCTTCTTAGCTCCGTCGTTCAGTGAATCAACACCATTTGAAAGCTTGGTCGCACCATCACCAAGTGCATTAGCACCTGATGCAAGAGCTGATGTTCCATTTGTAAGTGTTGTTGTCCCTGCAAGAAGTTTAGCTGATCCATCTTTTAATAGACTAGTTCCTTCGTATAGCTTGTTGATACCAGCTGCTAATTTATCAGCTCCTGCTACAAGCTGACTCTGGTATACACCATCTCCAGAAGAAAGTGTATTGTATATTACATCAATTGCATCTAATGATGCAACAGCTGATGTAAGACCTGTCTGTGATGCTCCTGCTGCAGTTGAACCGATCAGCATCTTATCAAATGCTACAATTGTACCGTTTATCATATCGCTAGCATTCGGAACTCCAGCAGCTGTTGCAAAACCAATTATCGTAGCCTTATTGGTCTGCATAGACTGATCAAGAGCCAGAAGATTCATCTCAAGATCTCTAACTGTAGCTGCATCACCTTGATCTGACATGATTTTTGTAGCGTCAGTAGAAACTTTAGCAAGGTATCCTCCACATGTCTGTCCAATTGTAGCTGTGGTAGGATTTGCTACCATGCCTGTAAATAAATTTCCAAGACTACTAAGTC
>JAKPAB010000305.1 GCA_029779695.1 Bacillota bacterium
TCTTCAAATATTCTAAGACCAATAAGCTTTTTAATCATCTTATCGGCAATTTCCTCGGTATCCTCTGGACCTATCCCCACTAGGACAGCCAGTCCATTCCCTATCTGTCCTGTTATCTCATTTTCAACTGTTACGGAGGCCTCTTCTGCCACCTGAATTACAAATCTCAATTTTTTCTCCTATTTTTTATATTCCATATAAGATTATATCTACAAATATATATGATGTTGGGGTCAAAAGCCCCACTATAGTACCTTGAAAAGTTCATATATTTTGTAGTAACAATACAAAGGCAGCACTGATTGCAGTATAATAGAGATAACTTATGAAAGTAGGTATTCTCTATGGCATTCAAAGAAAACGTATATCAACAGCTATCAATTGCAGACAGTTTTTCAGGTCTTACATCCAGAGAACAAAAAGCTCTTGAGAAATCATGGGCTAAAATTTTCGCGGATGAACTTTTCCCGGCAATTGATGAAAACAGATTCGCCGTTTTATACAGTGATCAGGCTTCCAGACCAAACACACCTGTTAACGTAATTATTGGAGCACTCATTATCAAAGAAATGTTTGATTATTCTGATGATGAGATGGTTGAAAATCTGATGCTTGATCTTCATCTTCAATACGCTCTTCATACAACAAGCTTCGAAGAACAGCCACTTAGCGATAAAACACTTAGTCGGTTTAGGAAGCGCTGTTATGATTACGAGACACTTCATAATGAAGACCTTTATCATGACTGTGTGAAAGACTTAAGTGCGATCATCGCAAAAATTATGGGCATTAACGGAAGGGTTCGTCGTATGGATTCTATGATGATCGAATCAAACATCCGTAAGCTTAGCCGAATGGAGCTGCTTTATACCTGTATTTCCAAACTTGTAATTCTAATCAGTAAAACAGATAGCGAAAACATTCCTGAACAACTGAAACACTATGCAGATCCAAATGACTTTAATCAGGTCATTTATCATCAGAGAAGTACGGATACTGACGATAGAATGCAGACTCTTTTAAACGATGCAGATGCCCTTCTTTCCTTCTGCGGTTCCTGTTATGAAGATGCCACGGAATACGAATTGTTTATCAGATGTCTTTCAGAACAGACAGTTGTTGAAAATGAAAAACGACGTCTTCGTACTAAAGAAGATGGAACGATGAATTCAACTGCATTGCAAAATCCTTCTGATCCGGAAGCAACTTTCCGAACAAAGGCAGGAAAGAATCACCGTGGGTATGCTGCAAATCTGGAAGAATCTGTTGGTAAAAATGGCTCTGTGGTAACTGATTATGCATATGAGCAGAACATTCATAGTGATAGTCAGTTCCTGAAAGAACACCTGGAGCAAATGGATGCTCCTGAAGAAACCGTCACAGTTGTTGCAGATGGAGCTTATAGTGGAATCGAAAATACAGCACTTGCGAATGAGAAAAATGTAAAGCTTATAACGACCAGTCTTACAGGTCGCGAAGCGCCAGATATCATAGCTGATTTTGAATTCAATGAAGAAGGAACAAAAGTCGTACGCTGTCCAGCAGGCCATGAACCCAAAAGCTGTTCTTATATGGCACCAAGTAATCAGTGTCAGGTATCTTTTCCGAGAGAGCTATGTGCAGGCTGCCCATATCAGGATCAATGCCACCCTAAGATTTTCAAAAAGGTTGCAAAGATTGTAACATCAAAGGCGGCCCATGACAGAGCTGCTATCCAGCGAAGCATGCATAGTGAAGAATTCAAAAACTATGCCAGATTACGAAATGGAGTAGAAACAGTTCCATCTATCATCCGAAATAATTACCACCTGGATAAAATGCCACGTGGAAAACAAAAAGGGAAATTTTTCTTTGGATGCAAAATCATGGCACTAAACTTTAAGAAGCTCTTTAATTACCGAAAGGGCTTGGGACATTATGCTCCAAATCCAGTAATTGCATAAAAATGGCAGGGAATGGAAGCATCACTACTTGGGTAACAAGCAATTAATCACTACAAAATATGAATTTTTCAAGGTACTATAGAACTGGTGTTGTCGAAACATAATGTTTCGACCCCAACATCATATAATACGAAGATAAATACAAAGGCATTAATTTGAAACGAGATTTTCTAATATAGATAAGGAAAAATGATATGACATATACACTTGAGGAAGCTAGACAAGCAGTAATAGCTGTTGCGCTTAGACTTAAGGAAAGTAATCTCATAGTAAGAACCTATGGCAACATAAGCTGCAGAGTCAATGAGGATCAGTTTGTCATC
>JAKPAB010000306.1 GCA_029779695.1 Bacillota bacterium
TAGTTGCTCCAAGGTTTGGACGGAAGTATCGACACCATAGATTCCAGCGTGCGTAAGCTTATCTTTTTGGTTTTGACCAGCTCCTGGAATGGTAACATAGGCATCCCGAGGTGTTGTTGTCAGCAATATCTTTTTGGTATCCCGATTGATGGTCATAATAATATTGACGTCAGATCGAGATACGGATGAGATTGATCCAAAAGAATCAATACCGCTGATGTAGATATTGATGGCATTACCCGTTTCTTGATTTGGACTTGAAGATTCGTTTTTAATTTCATTGGTCATAGAGTACAAGACCTTGATTTTCGAATCAACCTCTGGATCTTCTGCACGAAGCATTTCTAAGAAGACACTGTTCAAGACCATTGCATCTCCTTGGCCAGCCATCATTGCTTGATAAGCATCCATATAAGAGGCTGTTGGAGTCGGTGTCAAGGTAACGTTTTTTTCTGACTGTAAGCTATCTAAAAGCTTGGTAATATTGTCTCCGTCATTGTCAACGGGAGCAAGCAAGCTCGTTACTTGGCTCACATCACTAATCGTGCTGTCTGCTGGTACAATGATCTCCATATCATAGCTAGAGTAACTAGCGTTTTTATTGACTGTAGAGCCCAATTGTACCAAGCTTTGTACTCCCCAGATACCAAATCCAGAAAGGGCGATACCAATAATGAGGAAGACGGTTGTCCATTTTTTTGCCTTTCTCCTAAGAAGCAGGAAAACCCCAACCACTCCTAGGACAGCCATTGCCCCTACTAAAAAGTGATTGAGGTTACGAAAATTAAAAATATTGTACTGATAAATACTGTAGGCTAAAAAAACAGCGGAAACGCTGTACACTACAAAAAGACCCCAATTCAACATGGTCAAAACTGATTTTTTCTTATTTTTCTTATTTCTCTTAGTTCTTCTCGATTCCATATTACTCCAAATTGTATCCAAGCCCAATATATCCAAAATATTTATAAAAACTGTTGTAATAGTTATACACTATTTTCAGCTTTTATTCAAGTGAAATAAAGTTTTTTTGATAATGAAAACGTCTACATTTTTATTTTCCCGAACGAGAACAACTAGCCTCTTAAAACGTTTGCATATTTCTGTTAAAAATGACAGGAAATCGACATATAAAAAAACAAGCACCCACCATTTGAGGCCAATGGAAAGGTACTTGTCTGTTTATCATTAATCAATAGATTTCAGTGCTTCCAGCATATCAACCTTTCTCAACTGGTGGTTGACATACCAACCAAGGAAGGCTAGAATGCCCACAATCGCTAAGATAGGTATGAGATAGACTTCTGCTCCTACTTCTGGATTGAAGCGGATACTATCAGAGCCAATCATATAGAGCAAGAGGCGGTGGAGATAGAAGCCACCAATTAGCCCAGCCACAATCCCGATAGTAGACAAAGCTATGGTTTCACGATAAATGTAGAGGGTTACTTCTTTATTATGAAATCCAAGTACACGAATGGTGGATAATTCGCGGATACGTTCTGACATATTGATAATGGTCAAATTGTAGAGAATCACCAGTCCGAGTAAGATGGACAGTACCACCAAAATGGTCATGACGCTCTGAAGAGAGGCTGCCATTGTCGTTAGCATGGCCATGAGAGATGTATTCTGTACTAGACTTTTGACAGCAGTCATATCCAATAATTGGCTG
>JAKPAB010000307.1 GCA_029779695.1 Bacillota bacterium
GATGACAAACTGATCCTCATTGACTCTGCAGCTTATGTTGCCATAGGTTCTTACTATGAGATTACTTTCCTTAAGTCTAAGCGCAACAGCTATTACTGCTTGTCTAGCTTCCTCAAGTGTATATGTCATATCATTTTTCCTTATCTATATTAGAAAATCTCGTTTCAAATTAATGCCTTTGTATTTATCTTCGTATTATATATAAGTATAACAATATCAGTTTATTTGGTCAAAATATCCTAAATCCTAGTAAACAGGATACAGTTCCATATCTTCTATAATTTTGACTGGGAATTCTACGCGCTTTACATTTTTATATGTCCAGTAACTTACATTTTTCCCATATATTTTGGCATCTTTTGGAGCATCAATCTTCTCTCCTTCCTCCAATACCAATTTTTTATATCCCCTGAAATTCACATTTATTAACTTCTTTTCTTTTTCCTTTTCCCGAATAGCAGTCCTGTTAACTGTGATATTTCCTTTTTTCCCTCCCGGATATGTAAATGTCTCATCTACACTTACTGATATTATTCCCTTGTCAGGGTCGCATTCCGAGACTTTTACATCGAGTTTCATACTTTTATCTATATTATTTTTATTTCCTGCATTAACCTGTCGAAAAAGATGTTGCAAAAACTCTGCCTCCATTTGTTCGCTATTTGCAGGTCTATAATATACGCCTTTTTCCAAACTCTCAAGTGTCTGTTCAGTTGCTGTAGACACCGCCTTGTTTAGATCGTTTTCCCTCGTTCTTCTGCTCCACAAGGTCAGCACTGCTGCCAATGATAGTAGTGCCAGAGCACCTGTAACAGACATAAAGATCACCTGTTTCATAGATTTTCCACTCCCAGATACATACATTCTGTCCCAAAACTGCCGTCACTGCATTCTGCCCATATTTTCAGCTTATATATTCCATCATTGGTAAATGTGACTTTACCATTTTTATATAAAATCGGCGTCAGATCAGTTTCATCTTCCCCGCTTATTTGTATCAATCTGATATCTTCTATTCCTTCTCCATCAAAAAGTTCTATTACGGAATAATCTCTGTTTGTTTCTATATTTTTCGCAGTTTTAATATTAAGTTTTTTCCCAGTTTCAACAAATGTAGTTCTTCCGGAATCTATTTTATCAACTGAATAATTCAAGCTCCCTTTTTCGCCAGCCTGGGACATCAGTGGTTTCTTCCACACAGCCGTTCCAAAAACAATTCCAATTACAAAAATTACCGAAATAACTGCCACTACAGCCTTGCCATACTGCGATACTATTTCTTTCATAAAAATCTCCCTGTCCAGGCAGAAACCGCTTGTCCGAATGGCCCTTGCATCAGCAGTAAAAACACTCCGATAAACACGGAAAATCCCACAATTGCCATTAAGAACTCTCCATACTCACTAATGATTTCTTTCATTATGTTTCCCTCAACTATATTCCTGTATCATTATCTTAATAATTTTTTATTCTTTATTATCTTCTGTATTATTATCTTTATAATCTTTTAGCTTTTTAAATCTGCTTTATTATTATCTTTATAATCTTCTAGGTCATTTCATTTTTTGATTATTTCATTTTTATATTGAAAACGAATTGATCGCATATACGAAATAGCCCATAATCGCCAGCCCCACTACGCTATATAAAAATGACATTCCATATTCTTCAATGATTTCTTTCACTTTATTTCTCCTTGATTTTCGGATTATTTCCCCTTTGTTTCCTTCACTTTATTTCCCATTGATTTCATTTAAACTATAATATGTCCTCTTCAATAAAGTGTGTCTCCTTTACACCGATTATAGGTATTAAATATGAATATGACAGTTTCAGACTACCATATTCTGTCCTTGAGCTTCCTTCCCTATTCTGAAGCTTAACATCCATGACATATCCTGACTTTTCAGCATCCTTTTTACAATTTTCTATTACCGTATCAGAATAATTACTGTTTCCTATCCTCATAGAACTATCAGCCGCAAATCGCTCTGCTTTTCCGGCATTGATTGATGAGGCAATCAGTCCGGTTCCTGTAAATGTCAGAAACAGAGTCATAAAAAGTCCTGCAAAAACCTTGATGATCGTATCCATTTACACCCCCATATTTGACAAATACAATGTAAACATTACCCCAAGATCCACTATAATCTTAAATCCTCCCGTAATCTGAGGTGCCATAAACATGGCTGTCATTCCGGTCATTCTATCCTGATTTTCCAGTTGAGCTGCTCTATCCATCAATTTTTCATTTCTCTTTAAAATCTCTTCAATCTCTATAGATGTAGCTCCGTTTCCATTTTCTGAAAGAGAATATAATACCTTCATCGAGGCTCTTACCTCAGGCAAAGTGTACTCTGAAAGAAAGTTTAAAAACGGTTTTATATTGGTTGGTTCTAGCCTCAACTCATTGATCAGCTTATCCAAATGAGTTCTCAGTATAACCGGAGCATCCGGTATTGAGCGTTCTACTGCCACTTGCACATTATCATTTTGAAGTAGAAGTGCCATAGATATCAGCCATTTCGGAAAATCCTTTTCGATCTGCCTGGTTACTATCCGTCTCACTGTCTTTTCATGAATTATTGCAAAAGGCCCTTTGAATTTATACTTTCTATTTTTGAGATCACTAACACTTATATCATCAGAATCTGTATTAGTTTTTAGCAAATACTTTCTCTCAAGATCTGCTTCATAACTCCCATCTGACTCCTTTTTCATAATATCATCCTGGGAAAACCGCTTATCTGCTCTGTAAAATATTAAAAGATCTATTCCGAGAACCATTATTGTAACAACCTGCGCTATCATAGATGCACCCGTATCCAGGTTCATCCGGGCGGCCATTATATATATGGCAGAGCAAAGGACAAGTGTAGCTATAATAGATACAAACACCTTATTCCTCTGCATTTTCTTTTCTCTCAGATATTCATAGGTCCTGTCAGCCCACAATCTTCGCTCTTCCAGCAAAATGGCTGCTGAACCTCGATACTCTCCGCCTTCATTTTCTACCGAAAGAGCGAATTCGTGCATCCTGTGTATTCCATCGAATCCATATTCCCTATGTATGATTTCAAGTGCATCCTTTTCCACATTATCATCAAATGTATTTTCAATATGATGAATAGCCATTTTAATTTTTTTAAGCATCGTTCCTTCTTCAAAGAGCTGTTTTACATCCTTTAACGTATCTAGGATCTTGCCATTTTTCTCAAATGAATACAGAAACTGTTCCATATATGTATTAACATCCGAAAATCTCTTCTGGTTATATTTGTTTCTCAAACTATTCCTAATAAAAAAAGGAAGTAGTAAAATGACAAAAAGCATTAATATGATCATGTTTCCCATATTTAATGCAAAGATTTTCCCCATTATAAGTGACACCACTCCGGCGGAAAAATACAGCATAATATTTCTTTTAATGGAGAAAACATAACCATATTTCTTTAGTTCTTCAGATAAAGCTTCTCTTGCCACGATATGTCATCTCCTCTCCGATCTCCCTCGATAGTTCTCCTGACACAGACTTGAGATAATCCCCTACTTCTTGTTCTCTCTTATCCTTTTCTCTTGCTGCCTGGAGTTCCTCTCCATGAATCAGATTCATATTGTTTACAAGAATCGACATATTATTTGCATTATCTGAATCTTTCTCTGCTTTCTTTTCTGCATTTTCAACCGTATTCTCGTCCCTTTTCTTATCCGCATTCTTGTATTTATTTTTGTTCTTATTTTTGTTTATATTCTCGATACTTTCCTCGGTTTTAATCATTTTTTTATCCTGATTATGTGGTAATTGTCGATCGGACAGTATATTTCTAATACCCGCGTCATTAAACTTTTTAACAACTGAATCATTAAGATCAATACTTGTTATATTGCCGTTTTCCACCACCATATTGATACTATTTATTCTGTTTTCTCTTGAAAAGAAACATACCTGATCTATGTAACGCCTAATTTCTATTTTGCCATTGCTATTTCTGATCTCTCTTTTCTTGATCAAAACAGCAGCATCAATAAATGTATAAATATCGTTAAGTAAACGGTCTTCGTCCCTTTTCTGTGAGGCCATATTGACTATTCTATCCGGGATATTTCTCACATCATCCGTATGAAGTGTAGTTAGTCCCTTAACTCCTGTGGAGAAACTCTCTATTAGACTAAGAACCTCTGTTGATCTGGCCTCTGCCAGGAACAGCCACTTGGGGTTAAGTCTCATACATGTCTTGATTGCCTGACTGTAATCCATATTTTTATTAACTGTAAGTTCTATACAGTCCTTATCAGGATTCATATTTTTGTAGTGCCATTCCGGAGTATCCTCTAGTGTTATGACTCTCTGATCTCCCGGAATGTAATTAGAAAAAAATCGGGCACATTCTGTTTTCCCGGCTCCCGGATTGCCTGTAAAAACTATATTCATTCTAGCCTTAATGCAATTTTTAAGTAATTGCATTGTCTCTATGCCGGCATAACCGTTTTCAATGGCATTTGATTCTGTCAGGCGTACCATAGGAAGAGACTTTCTGATACATATACATCTCTTCCCCTGGCACACATCCTCATGAACAATTGTGATCCTAAGAGTATCTGTCTCTGCCTCTAGCACAGGGTTCATCTTGTGAAATGGCTTGCTGACGAGATTTGACACTCTTCGGGAGAACTGTTCCAAGAAATCCAATGAAAGTGTCATATCCTCTGCTTTATACCTGTTATTTCTGCAGTCTGTAATCCACACTTCGCTTCCTGATGTGTCTACGTCAGTTATGTCATTATCTATGATATATGGATACAGATCTCCAAAAAAGCTAGCCTTATCCATGTCTTTGATTATTGATTTCATGACTTTACCTTAATTGCCTGGTGCAACTGGACTGATCTGGACCTGTCCAAAAAAGTTATTGATCAATTTAGAAAATGCTCCTCCAACGATGCTCGAATCATTATTACCTATCAAAAAAACTACCAATGCAACTAGTGCGATAATTGCAATAACTGTAATCAGTGCCGCTCCATATTCCTTGATTATTTCTTGCATTTGCTTCTCCTTTTTCTTTTTATATTTTGACTGTCAAATTTCTGTAACCTTTTCTCACCTTTAATATGACTCTCTTTTTTAGAGTCTATTGAAAACCCATTGAAACCTTAAAACAAAATCTTTCTGTTTATTCCTCCATTAATAAAAATGTAAATTGCTTCTTTCTGCAGATGCAAAAATATTATCATGTGATTTTTTAAAAACAATAAACTAAAAATTAAGAAATCAACTGATTATAAAATTCTTTTAAATTTTTAATTAACAAAGTTTATAATGATCTCTGGCATTTACATAAAAAAAGAACTGGAAGTCTATCCCAGTCTGCTCTTATGTCAGTTTATTTTCTTTTTATATGCATTTCAAAAATAATTACCTTTTTTATGTAAATATTTTTTCTATTTTTTATATAGATCAGACATTATCTTCTTAATACTGTTATATGATAGCATTCATTATTTATAGTTTTAATTAAAAATAACAGTAATAACTGTATTTTTAAACACAGTTATTACTGTTATAAAATATAAATATTTATTAAGCAAAAACAATCTTGAATGAGTACCATTAAATATAGACTCTGCTTTGCAGAATATAATTATATCTATTTCTCTATTGTCTTCAGAATATGCTGAACTCCATCATCGATGAATACAGGATCTAACTCATCCATTTTACCTGCATCAGCCAATTCAGCGTAATCAGGATTCATCTGAAGCTTGGCAAGGATCTTTATATCAAGTTCTTTTGCTATATCATCAAGCTTGCTCTGTCCGAAGGGATACATTATTTTTCCGCAATCAGGACATGCCATATAGCTATAGTTCTCTACTACCCCTAAAACAGGAATATCCATCATTTTAGCCATATTATAAGCTTTTTTAACTATAAGTGATACCAGGTCCTGAGGTGATGTAACCAATACAATTCCATCTAACGGTAATGACTGGAATACAGTCAAGGGAACATCTCCAGTTCCCGGAGGCATATCTACAAGAAGAACGTCTACATCTCCCCATATTATATCTGTCCAGAACTGTTTGACAGCACCTGCGATTACAGGTCCTCTCCATATTACGGGCTGTTCTTCGTCATCAAGTACCAGATTAATAGACATTACAGATATCCCGTTTTTCGTAGGGATAGGATATGTCCCTCCCTCAACTGACATAGCTGGTCCCTTTATGCCAAACATTTTGGGGATAGATGGTCCGGTAATATCTCCATCGAGTATTCCTACCTTTAGTCCCTTTTTATTAAGTGAAACTGCAAGTGATGATGTGACAAATGATTTTCCCACTCCGCCTTTTCCGCTTACTACTCCGATCACGTGCTTGATATGACTAAGCTTATTTCCTTCTATCTGAAAATTGGGTTTCGGTGGCTCCATTTTGTGTTCCTCCTAAATCTGATATTTTTAATATTTATATATTATAATTAATATTTTTAATGACTTTTCATCTTTTTAATCAGTTCTTATTTTTCTTATTATCCATGATCGTCATGAGACTCTCAGTATATGGAGGACGTGCGATCCCATATTCAGTTACGATCCCACTGATAAGGTCATTGTCAGTTACATCAAAGGCAGGGTTATATATATGGATATTTTCCGGTGCCATTCGCTTCTCATACCATAGCTCTGTGACCTCATCCGGATTTCTCTGCTCGATTACTATTTCTGCCCCTGTTTTGGTATTCATATCAATCGTCGATGTTGGTGCAACAATATAAAACGGAATGTTATATCTCTTAGCTAGGGTTGCTACCATCGATGTTCCGATTTTATTGGCTGCATCACCATTGGCTGCCACTCTGTCACATCCGGTAAATATTGCATTGATCTTGCCCTCTCGCATGAGGCTTCCTGACATATTGTCGCATTGAAGTGTCGTATCTATTCCTGATGCAGCCAGTTCAAATGCTGTCAGTCTGGCTCCCTGTAATAGAGGTCTAGTCTCATCACAATATACTTTTATATTGTATCCTTTTTCATGGGCCAGATACATTGGTGCGGTTGCCGTTCCATAACGAACTGTTGCCAGCTTGCCGGCATTGCAATGGGTCAATATACCATATCCATCCTCGATCAGCTCGAGACCGTTCTCTCCGAGCCTCCTGCATACATCAATATCCTCATCACGGATTCCTATTGATTTTTCCTTGAGAAATCCTATCAATATCTCATTTTGAGAAACAGTACTTTCCTGTTTTATAGCTATATCCGTTCCATCCGGCTCTGCTATTTTATTATCTATAGCCCATTTTACAGTGATCTGTTTCATCTGGCTAAGAGCCCATGACAGATTAACCGCGGTAGGACGGGTTGCATTTAGATCTTTGATCTCCGATATCAGGTTCTCGGCAATTCTCGGGTCATTTTTTCGGCCTAAGGCCAAAACATATACTGAAAGTGCTGCAAATACACCAATCGCCGGTGCTCCTCTTACTTCCAGTTTTTTTATTGCCTGTTCCATTTCATCTAGCTTATTTATTTCTTTTAGCTTGATCTCATTCGGCAACAATGTCTGATCGATTATAACAATCTTTTCTTCATCATCAGACAGTGAAACCGTATCGATGTCCTGTATATTCATTGCATTTCCTTCTTCTTATATTATTGGGGCGGTAACAGCCTAAGGAATATTATAATATACTTGTCCAGAAAATTGTGTTTTTTTATACAATCAGGTGCCTTTCTGCCTGTCACCTGCATAAAAATTGAAAACTTTTCCTTACTATATATTGTTGTAAAAAAATAGATGTGAAAAAACAAAAGGTCATTTCATCACATCTATTATGTATTTAAATTCCTAAGAAAATCAGATCTTAGCTGCTTTGTATTCTTTTATAGCCTTGGTAAGTTCAGGAACAATCTTGTTAAGATCTCCTACGATGCCATAATCAGCAACATCAAAAATAGGAGCTGTTTCGTCTTTATTGATCGCAATAATGACATCGCTGTCTTCCATTCCTGCTACATGCTGGATAGCTCCGCTGATACCAATTGCAAAATATAAAGCTGGACGTACTGTCTTGCCTGTCTGACCTACCTGTAGGTCTTTGGGTCTCCAGCCTGAATCTACAACTGCACGTGAGCATGATACTGTTCCGCCAAGTGCCTCTGCAAGGTCACTGAGGATCTTAAAATTCTCAGGGGAACATACTCCACGACCACCGGACACAAGGATCTTGGCATCCATGATATCTGCTGTGTTTTTTGCTGCCTTAACAACGTTAAGGATCTCTACAAATTTATTATTAACCTTGATACCAGGGTTGAATTCGATAATATCTGCCTTGGCTCCCTTTTTTATATCTGCTTTGATCATAACGCCGGGACGAACTGTTGCCATCTGAGGGCGATTATCCGGGCATGCGATCGTAGCGATGGTGTTTCCACCAAATGCCGGACGTGTCATCAGGAGCTGATTATGCTTCTGCTCTACGCCTTCTTTTGCTTCAAGCGGGAAATCTCCGATATCAAGCTTGGTACAATCAGCTGTAAGTCCTGTTGCTACTCTTGCTGATACTGTAGGTCCGAGATCTCGGCCGATAGGAGTAGCTCCTACTAACACGATCTCAGGCTTATATTCATCGATTACGCCCGCAAGAGCCTGAGCATATGCCTCTGTACGGTATACATCAAGTTCCTTATCATCTACTACGATGACGTGATCTGCGCCATATTCAGCAAGTGAATCAGCGAGATCTTTTACATTGTATCCAATAAGAACTGCTGTTACATCTACGCCTAGATCCTTCGCAAGTTCCTTACCTTTGCCGATCAGTTCGAAAGATACACCTGTAATCTTGTGATCAACCTGCTCAGCGAAAGTAAATACACCTTTATAATCTTCTACTGCCATTTTTTTATACTCCTTTAATATATTATGAGCTTTATTACCAAGCATTTGATCAGATTATATGCTTCTCTTCAAGTTTGCTCATTATATAGTTAACTGACTCCATAGGATCAAGTGTTACTTTTTCGCCTGCGCCCTTACGAACTTTGTCGGAGGCCTTGGCAATCTTGGTAGGTGAGCCCTTTAATCCAAGGTTTTCATCCAAAACATCCTTAAGGTCAGCTCTTCCCCATACTTTTACTTCCTTGTCATAGGCATCGAAGATTCCACCCGGTGTCATATAACGAGGTTCATTCAGTTCTGAAAGAGCAGTGATGAGACAAGGCATCTTGGCCTTGAGCTCATGGAAACGGTCATCATACTGACGCTTAACGATCACATAATCTCCATCGACCTTGATGTCTTCTGCATAAGAAATTACGGGAATTCCAAGATGCTCAGCGATCTGAGGTCCTACCTGAGCTGTATCTCCATCAATAGCCTGACGACCTGTGATAACAAGGTCAAAATCAAGATTTCTAAGAGCACCTGCTATTGTAGTTGAGGTTGCCCATGTATCAGCTCCACCGAGTACTCTGTCTGTTACGAGAACGCCATTGTCAGCGCCCATAGCCATTGCTTCACGAAGGACATCATCAGCCTTGGGAAGTCCCATTGTTACTGCTGTTACCTCTCCACCATACTGTTCCTTGAGACGAATGGCTGCTTCGAGACCAGCCTTGTCATCCGGATTCATGATCGTGAGCATTGCTGCACGGTTCAGTGTTCCATCCGGGTTGAATACTACTCCACCCTTGGTATCCGGAACCTGTTTAATACATACAACGATTTTCATGTATTTTACTCCTTAGATATTAAGACAATTTACGCTTTGATCTTATTTCAGTAAGTTACCTGAAATAACCATTCTCTGAACTTCTGAAGTTCCTTCGTATATTTCTGTGATCTTAGCATCACGCATCATACGCTCTACATCATATTCTCTAGTGTAGCCGTAGCCACCATGAAGCTGAACTGCCTTGGTAGTAACTTCCATAGCTGCTTCTGCTGCGAAAAGCTTAGCCTTGGCTGCTTCAAGTGAATATACCTTCTGTGTCTGCTTTGCTTCTGCTGCTCTATATACGAGGAATTTTGCTGCTTCCATTCTTGTAGCCATATCAGCAAGCTGGAACTGTGTATTCTGGAACTGTGCAATAGAACGTCCGAACTGTTTTCTTTCTTTTACAAATTCGATTGTTCTGTCAATAGCACCTTCGCCTAAGCCAAGAGCCTGTGCAGCGATTCCGATACGTCCACCATCAAGCGTATGCATAGCCATTCCAAAGCCTTTGCCTCTTGTTCCGAGGAGGTTGTCCTTGGGAATATGACAATCCTGGAAAATCAGCTCATATGTAGCTGATCCACGAATACCCATCTTCTTTTCCTTGGTTCCAAATGTGAATCCAGGTGTTCCCTTCTCAACAATAAATGCTGAAAATTTCTTCTTTGGTCTGCCCTTCTTATCCATCTCAACATCAGTAACAGCGATGATGACGTAGATATCTGCCTCATGACCATTTGTAATGAAGCACTTAGAGCCGTTCAGTACCCATTCATCTCCTTCGAGATAAGCCTTGGTCTGAGCTCCCTGAGCATCTGTTCCTGCGCCTGGTTCTGTCAGTGCGAATGCACCGAGTTTCTGTCCGCTTGCAAGGGGAACGAGGAATTTCTGTTTCTGCTCTTCAGTGCCGAACTGATAGATAGGATCACAGCAAAGTGAACTATGAGCGGAAACGATTACGCCTGTAGTTCCGCAGACCTTGGAAAGTTCCTCAACACACATTACATATGTAAGTGTATCGCATCCCTGTCCGCCGTACTCCTTGGGGATAGCTATTCCCATGAAGCCCAGCTTCTGCATCTTTTCAACTGTCTGTCTCGGGAAAGTCTCTGTCTCATCAACTTCCTGTGCGAGAGGCTTTACTTCTTTTTCAGCAAATTCCTGAAAAAGAGCACGGGCCATCTCATGTTTTTTATCTAACTTGAAATCCATGTGATTCTTTTCCTCCTAGTTTTGGTTTTATAGGATTAATTAAAGATTGCAGGTGAAAACTACATCATGCTTGTTTTCACCTGCGATCATTCGGTCTATTTACGATCTGTAGGTACTTTCTCACCATTTGAATAATCATAGAAACCGATTCCTGTCTTGACACCAAGCTTCTTGCCACGAACCATCTTGCGAAGAAGAGGAGCTGGACGATACTTAGAATCACAGGTCTCATGATAGAGAACATCCATTATTGCCAGGACGATATCAAGTCCGATGTAATCACCGAGCTCAAGAGGTCCCATAGGATGATTGCATCCAAGTTTCATAGCATTATCTATTCCTTCGATATCAGCGATTCCCTCTGAATATACGAATACTCCCTCGTTGATCATAGGAATAAGGATTCTGTTAACTACGAATCCGGCAGCTTCCTTGACTTCTACCGGTGTCTTGCCAAGAGCAACTGCAATTTCTTTTACCTTTGCAACTGTCTCATCAGGTGTATTAGCTCCCTGAATAACCTCAACCAGCTTCATTACAGGAGCGGGATTAAAAAAATGCATTCCAATAATGGGCTTAGGAAGTCCTGCGCCTATCTCTGTAATTGAAAGAGATGAAGTATTGGATGCGAAAATACAATCCGGATTCTTAACGATATTTTCCTGAAGTTCCTTGAAGCAGTTCTTTTTTATATCCATAACTTCAAGAGCAGCCTCAACTACAAGATCAGGATCTGTAGCTATAGTATTAAGTCCTGTTTCGATCTTGCCGAGGATAGTATCCTCTGCAGCCTGATCCATCTTTCCCTTTGCAACCCTCTTATCCATGCCCTTCTGAATCTTTGCTTTTCCGCCTGCGGCGAATTCCTCTTTAATATCGCAAAGATAAACCTTTTCAACAGCATCACACTGTGCAAATGCCTGTGCTATGCCGGAGCCCATGGTTCCAGCGCCAATAACTGCTACTTTCATGCTTTCCCTCCTTAATCAGCCATTATATTTTTCAACGATCGTTGCACAACCCATACCACCACCGATACAAAGTGTAGCGAGACCGCGTTTTGAATCTCTCTTCTGCATTTCATGAAGAAGTGTTACCAGAATACGACAGCCTGATGCTCCAACAGGATGTCCAAGCGCAATAGCTCCACCATTTACGTTCAGTTTCTCAGGATCAAATCCAAGATCCTTACCAACTGCTACAGACTGAGCTGCAAATGCTTCATTAGCCTCATAGAGATCAAAATCAGCAATTGTAAGTCCTGTCTTTTTAAGAACTTTATTCGTTGCTGCTACAGGGCCAACTCCCATGATAGAAGGATCAACTCCGCCAAGAGCTCCTGCAACCCATGTAGCCATTGGTGTTACGCCGAGTTCTTTTGCTTTTTCTTCACTCATTACGACGATTGCAGCAGCACCATCATTGATTCCTGATGCATTACCTGCTGTAACGACTCCGCCTTCTTTTCCTGAACAGCAACGAAGCTTTGACAGATCTTCGATATGCTGTCCATGACGAGGTCCCTCGTCTGTATCAACGATTATAGTCTCTTTTTTCTTCTTGATCTCAACAGGAACGATCTCATCTTTAAACTTGCCAGCATTCTGAGCTGCTTCGCATTTATTCTGGCTGTTAAGAGCGAACTCGTCGAGCTCTTCTCTTGTAAGGTGCCACTGATCAGCAACGTTCTCAGCTGTGATCATCATGTGGTAATTATTGAATGCATCCCAAAGTGCATCATGAACCATAGCATCAACTACCTTACCATCGTTCATTCTATATCCGAAACGAGCCTTATCAAGTATGTATGGTCCGTTTGACATACTCTCCATACCACCGGCTACTACTATATCTGCATCTCCGGCAAGGATCATATCTGCTGCCATATTGACACAGTTAAGTCCTGAACCGCAAACTACATTGATTGTAACTGCAGGGCACTCAACAGGAAGACCTGCCTTGATAGATGCCTGTCTCGCAACGTTCTGTCCGAGGCCGGCCTGGATTACACATCCCATAAGAACTTCATCAACAGCATCTTCTTTTACCCTCGCTCTCTTAAGAGCTTCTTTGATTACGATTGAACCAAGATCAGCAGCAGATACAGAACC
This sequence comes from Bacillota bacterium, assembly GCA_029779695.1. Lineage (GTDB taxonomy): Bacteria > Bacillota > Clostridia > Lachnospirales > Lachnospiraceae > Lachnocurva. Next base: position 13,054 of record JAKPAB010000307.1, read on the forward strand.
GAGTTCTCCACCTAACTTACCAATTGCTGTTCTGCAGGCACCAGCCAGTACAACTTTCTTTGCCATCATAAATCTCCTTTGCTATCCCTATTAGCTTGTGTTAATATTTTAACAAATCGAGTCCAAAAAAATAGATTGTCTAGTCAACTCGACTTAAAAATCATAGCACAGTGTTCATGGCACTTCAAGGGAAATATACTTTTTTTAATGCACATTGTTGTTGTTTGTGATTTTCTTCCTATGTTTTTTGTTCAACTTTACTCTTCGTGAATTTTTTGCATCATAACATCAAATGATCCCGAATTTTAAAGCATGTATTGGAAACTTTTTATTACTATATGGTTTTTTTACATTATCATCATTTATTTTTTTATTCTTATAAAATTTACTACTAAAACTGTCAATAAAAAGCCCCTTTGATCTATCTGAAATATATCTGTCCTGAGCTTGGCTCAAAGCAAGAAAATACTCAAATAGATCAAAGGGACTATATTCGTTAGCATATTTAAATTTAATTTTAATATTATTATAACGTCATCATAATTGCTGGTTCTTTGTCAGTACATTAAAGAATACATGTCCTCCCAGCTGGCTATAATCTACCACTCTTCTGCCGTTTTTCCATATCCATTCCTGTTTTGAAAAAGCCGCCGGTGTCATAAAGAACAGCGCATATACAAATTGTTGACCACCAAGTACTTCCGATACAGCCTGCTTGGTTGTATCTGCGATTTTATCCTCATGAGAATAATAAAATTCATAAGGCGTTCCCACCGTTCCATCTGCCCAGGTTCTTCGCATGGATTCTGCCACAGGCTGGAATTGCCCTGGTGCGAAAATAACTGATTGTATATTTTTATAGCCGGTATTCTTTGAATATACACGGTTCATTATTACCGATGCCACTGCACGCTGGCCTGCTAATCCCTGATTGCCTGACTCAGCCTGAACAATCGCTCTTAGCATTTTAACTTCTTCATCCGTATACGCATAGGTTCCATAAGCTCCCGGGCTGATCCCGGCATGTCTATTAGCATCCTCAGCTGAAGAGAACGGAATCGGTGTTCGCGAGTTGGTATTTCCAGGGTCAGGAGTAGGATTAGTCTGATTACCAGGATCAGTTCCTGATGTTCCTCCTCCGGAATCCGGTTGCTGTGGCTCATTTGCCTCTTCATTACTTAAGATCATATCTGCCAGACTGCTCTGGGCTGCTGCCTGCTGGGCATCTATTTGCTTGGCCTGATTATTATATTCTTCGATATTAGTGTTGATTGCAGCCACAACCTCTGCCTGTTTTTGCACTTCGCCGCTCTTATCATCGAGAGAATCCTTGGCAGTTTCCAAAAGTCCTGACAATGCTGTCTGCTTGGTACTAAGTGTCTCTCTATTTGCTGACAGATCCGTCTGTTCTTTACTTATCTCCGCTGTCTTTGCATCTATTGATGCTCTAAGTTTCTCAAGTGAGCTAATAAGCTTATTATCATGTTTTGCGATCTGGACCAAATATTCAGTACGATTCAAAAATTCCGAAAATGAAGAACTGGAAAAAAGTATCATGACAATAGAGTCTGATCCTCTTGATTCATATGCAACTTTCATACGGGCTGCCAGCTCTTTTTTAATAGCCGCCTGCTTATTCTCCGCATCTGTTTTTTCCTGAGAAAGGGTACTAAGCGAATTGCTATTTGATGCGATCTTATTCTGAAGATTGGTTATCTCGCTTCTGACTGAGCTTATGTTTCCACTTATAGAATTAACATTTCCCTGTATGTCTTTTTTCTGTCCTTGAAGATTATTAAGCTCGCTCTGTTCCTGATCTTTCTGGTTTTTTAGCTTGTCTTTTGCCTCTTGATTCTTCTTCTTTTCCTCTTCTATCTTGGTAATGTCACTTTGAATATCCGAGGTTGTCTTGGCAAATGCCATAGTTGTATTTGACATCACTGACAGAACCATGGCGATGGCAAGGAATATGGCCATGACATGATTACTATAACCGTAATATCGTTTTGTCTCTTTTTTGTTTTGGTTCAGTTTCAAATCTTTTTTCATATGGGTCTTAATCATATAACTATAAATGCCGTTTCTATTACTTGTTGTTTAGCGATTCAACTGCAACCGCCCCACCTCTTGTAATCTCTATCCGATGAAAAGTTCGTTTTAATAATTTGACCAGATCATCATTTTTATCCGGTGCCAACGATGACAACAACATTACTGTATGTTCGTCAATATCTATTGGTTTCAGATGAAAAACCTGTGCTATCCTGAATACTTCCGACTTCTTTTCAGTATCTATTCCCGGTATAACTGCATACATTATCTCATTCATATGCATCTTGACCTCTGTAAGATCAATCACTTTTATTACTTCAACCATAGTATTCAGTTGTTTTTTAATCTGTTCAAAGGTGATGTCATCGCTTTCCACTTCAATTGTCATCCTGGAAATATCATCTCTCTCCGTTGTTCCAACTGTAAGTGATCTTAAATTATAGGATTTTCCTGAAAAGAGTCCTGACACCATAGCCAGCACTCCAACCTCATTTTCCACATATAACGCTATCCATCTGTCGGTTACATTTCTATCCATTTTGATTCTCCTGATTTAAAGTATCATATCACTTATCGGGCTTCCGTTTTTAACCATTGGAAGTACCAATTCATCCGACGAGATCATAAATTCTATAAGAAATGGAATTTTTTTTGCCTTGGTTACCTTTTCTGCTTGTTCAAATGTAGGAATGATCGCTTCTTCGCTCTCTACTCTGACAGCGCTGACGCCATAGCTATCGGCCCACTTGACATAGTCCGGGACATAAGGAGGGCAAGCATCTGACGGTCCTTTGCAATCTGGAGAACATCCTGTCCTACGTCGAAGACATGTGATCTCATATCTCTTACCATAAAATAACTGTTGCTGCTGTCTCACCATTCCCAGATATTGATTATTGAATATACATATTATAACAGCTGCATTATTCGTAACAGCTGTAGCCATTTCCTGCATATTCATCTGCATTCCACCGTCTCCGGTAATGCATATAACACAGCGATCAGGATCTGCAATTTTAGCTCCGATTGCTGCCGGCAGACCAAACCCCATAGTTCCAAGTCCTCCTGACGTGATCAGTTTCGTTCCTTTTCTCATAGCAAGAAACTGTGATGTCCACATCTGGTGCTGACCTACATCAGTTACAACTGTAGCTTCCTTGAAGCAAGTGTTGATACCATCTATTATCGTCTCAGGGCAAAGCGTTTCTTTCTTTTTTTTCATTTCCAGTGGATACTCTGATTTTAAGTTATTAATTTCTTCTATCCAAGACTGAATCTTCAGCGGTTTCGCCCACTCCATCATTTTTACTAATGCCGTAATGGCATCGGAAACCACAGGAACATCCACCACTACATTTCTGGAAATAGATGAAGTATCTATATCCACATGGATGATTTTAGCATGAGGTGCAAATTCATTCAGATCACCGGTTATACGATCGTTGAACCTCGTTCCTATAGAAAAAAGTACATCGCATTCAGAAACTGCTTTATTCGAAGCAAAACTGCCATGAAGTCCAAGATTGCCTATAAAATATGGATCATCCGTAGGGATCGCTCCTCTTCCCATAATTGTCGTAACCACAGGAAGTCCCATTTTATGAACGAATTCTGTCAGTGCTTCATTGGCATGGCCTATATTTATTCCGCCTCCGGCCAATATCATAGGTCTCTCGGCCTGGGATAATAGCTTGTATGCCTTTTTCAGCTGGCCTATATGAACTCCTGATATCGGTTTATATCCACGAATATCTACAGTGTCAGGATATTCGGAAGAACCGCTTTGTATCTGGATATCCTTGGGAATATCTATCAGTACAGGGCCAGGTCTGCCTGTTGATGCGATAAAAAAAGCCATCTTGATTATTCTACCGAGATCATCCCTATTCCTTACCGTCACTCCGTACTTAACCACAGAATGAGTCATTCCAACGATATCTACCTCCTGGAATGCATCATTTCCTATTAGGTTCTGTGGTACCTGTCCTGTAAAAACTACAAGGGGAATGCTGTCATAATGCGCATCTGCAATTGCTGTTATAGTGTTGGTCGCCCCCGGGCCGCTGGTTACCAGAACCACTCCAGTCCGTCCGGTTTCTCTTGAATATCCCTCAGCCTCATGAACTACTCCCTGTTCATGACGCCCCAGCACTACTCTTATTGAATCTGCCTTATATAGTTCATCAGTCAGTTCATTGATCATTCCGCCTGGATAAGCGAAAAGTGTGTCAACTCCTTCTTCCTGAAGGGCTCTTACAAAAAGTTTTCTTCCTGTAATATCCATAGGTATGCCCTCTTCCTTTTAGACAAAAATATTGGTTTTTTTACTTTTTCTTTTTCTTTTTTCTTTTTTCTTTTACTTGCCTTTATTTCTTATTTTTTTATTTCTAATTTCTTTATTTCTAATTTCTTTATTTCTAATTTCTTTATTTCTAATTTCTTTTTTCTATAATTTATTCTTTTAATTTTTGTTTTTTCTTTTGTATGTCACATAGTGAAATACAAGGTCATAATAGGTCTGTTCCTCTGAACGTTCTGTTTCCTCCCAATCAGTATCATCTGCCAGATTCGGGAAAAACCGGTCTGCATCATAAGCAAAATCTATTTCTGTTACGATTGCTTCATCACATCTGTCTAAAAGAAGGCGATAAATGCTTTCCCCACCTACTACATAGACTTCTCTTTCCTTATAGTCTTCCAGGACCTTATCCAATTCCTCAACATTTTTAACTGTAATTGCATTTTTAACGCTATAATTTTCCCTACGTGACATTACAATATTTACACGATCCTGAAGAGGTCTCCCATTCGGAAAAGACTCTAGCGTATGTCGTCCCATTACAATCACATTATCTGTTGTAAAGGCCCTAAAGCGCTTCATATCCTCTGGGATTCTTACCAATAGGTCATTATTTTTACCTATGGCCCAATTGCGGTCTGCTGCTACGATTAATTTCATTATCTACCTCTTTTTCCTCAAATGGCAATAGGAATACCCTTGATCTGGGGCTCCGTGACATAGTCCACAAGTGCAATATCCTTTTCTGTAAATTCGTAAAAATCATGTATATCGGGATTGATCCAGAACTTCGGTGCCTCATGTGCAGGACGATCGATCAACTCTTCAACAATGGGTATATGTCTATCATAGATATGTGCGTCTGCTATGACATGAACGAACTCACCAACCTTCATGTCGCATACCTGAGCCAGCATATGTGTAAGGATCGAATATTGACATACATTCCAATTATTAGCAGCCAGCATGTCCTGTGATCTCTGATTCAATATAGAATTCAGCACAAGTTTGCCATCTGTTTTATCCTCAGTGACATTAAATGTCATGCTATATGCACATGGATACAGATGCATAGTAGAGAGATCTGCGAAATTATAGATACTTGTCAATATTCTCCTGCTAAACGGATGAGTTTTCAGATCATATATCACACGATCCACCTGATCCATCATCCACATGCCTTTTTTTTCATCAAATACAGCATGTTCCGTGTATTTATCACCAAAAGCGATCTTCAGGTCATCCTCTTTTACATCATTATAAGGATATTTTATACTCATCTGATATCCATAAGCAGTTCCGATAGATCCTGTCTCATCAGCCCACTCATCCCATATTTTTGAGCTCAGATCATTTACATTACTGGATTTTTTCTGCCATATCCACAGAAGCTCGTTTGTACAGCTCTTTATGGCTGTTTTTCTAAGTGTAATTGCCGGGAACTCTTCATCTAACCTGTAACGATTCACCACACCAAACTTTTTAATAGTATAAGCCGGAGTTCCATCAGGCCAGTGAGGTCTTACCTTCTCTCCCTCTGTGCTCGTTCCATTATCAATTATGTCTCTGGCATTCTTAACAAAAATATCATCGGCTCGACTCATGTAATCAGTTCCTCCGTTTTCATAAGCATATAATTATCTCATATTAATTGTTTATTGTAGCTTATTACGAGAATGTAGACAATACGTGAATCTCATATATATGTTGTACTCTAGCTACACATGATCACACATTATATCTGTTTGATCCTTTATGTTGTATTTTTACACACAAAAAAAAGTGCACCTAATGCACTTTCATCTCTTACTATCCTATTATAAAGAGCGCGAAACGGGACTCGAACCCGCGACCCCGACCTTGGCAAGGTCGTGCTCTACCAACTGAGCCATTCGCGCTTATTTGCTGTCGCTGTTTCTTGCGACGCTCTATATAATATCGAAATACTGATTATATGTCAAGAACTTTTTACTGATTTTTTTAAATCAGCGAACTAATTATCTGTAGAAAAGTCTACTATGCTACTTAGTTTTACCTCTGTAGTCTTGGGATGTGCTTCATGATTCTTCTCAATCTGCTGATTAATAGAAAATCCTACATAACCTATAACTATAACAGCGACGAAAATACCCAAAACCCAAGTCAGTCTGGAATAGATCTTTCTCATCTTGACTTCTTTTTTTATCTTTGCCTTTTTCTCTTTATTCAGATCAACCTTTTCCTGGCTCATTATTATTCCCTCTTTAAAAGTAAATTATTATTTTTTAACGTACTTCAGTATATTAACTTAACGAGATTACATTTTCAAGTGTACAGAGATGACAGTTTTAAACGCAAAACTTTGTATGTTTTTAAGTTTTACCGATCCATTATTTTATATTTTTTTTAGAAAGATTTTCCAGACAGTTTATTTTATGCAGATTTATTTATGATATTATACTTTGGAAACCTAATCTCACTAAATCAATATATTTTGAAACAATGTCCCTTGGGTATTTTTTCCATAGGGATCCAAGACAAAAAATTTCTGTATCTTCCTCCTATGGAGGATCAAATGAAGAAAAAAATCTTTTCACTTTGTGCTATTTTGGCACTTCTTTTTGTACTGTTTTTTCCAAAGGGCAGTAAGGTCGCAGCTTCTGACGAAGCACCAACAGAGGATTCTATTATATCTTCCGACTATCATAACAGCGGGGATAGAAGCAAATGGCAGTACATCCCGCAGTACGCTACTGTGATTCAATCTACACTTGTATATGAAAATCAAAAGATCTACGTACTATTATATGATATAAGCTACAATACCCCATTTAATCGCCATCCCGAGGACTATATATTAAAACATTATATCCGTACTGCAGACGGCAATGTTTTCTGGTATCCGGACGTGGATCGTGGTGTGCTGTTGAATGATTGGAGCGATGTAAATAGTAATTATGATCCGCCTCTTCACCGAACGTTTGCCCTGGAACCCTATGAGATATCCGGCGCAGCTCCTCTGAAACCTAATATTACATTTTCCAATACCGATAATTACGGAGTGGTTGCCACCTTTTCGGGAAAAGCAGATACTAACAAAACTGTTTTCTATTATGACTATTACTCTGTAAAGAAAAACACCGGAGGCATGAGCTACATAGCCGATGAAGGTACCGAGGGTAATGCCACCGATTATATGACAGGATTCTTTTATAAAATCGACACTAATCCCAGTGATATAAGTTTAGATGGTTCATGGACCAGAGTAGATTCCGGGGATCATACCGGTGCCACCAAGAGCCTATCTACCTCTGTTCCACAGTCTGCTGTCAGTTCTGACACTACTTATTATATGCATGTTGTATCCCAAAGCTACACCGGTAAGCTCAGTGCTACCGCTACAACAGAGATACCCCATCGTGGTAATCATACCTTGAAATATAATACTGCCGGCGGCTCCGGTAATTTTCCTGCTCAAAGAAAGCACTATGGTTCATATCTAAGAATATATGATAGTATCCCAAAAATGAGAGCCTATACCTTTAAGGGATGGGTCTCTGCGGATAATAATGTCTATCAACCGGGAAATAGCTATGACCGGGACCAGGAAAATGGTGATTATATCTTGAATGCTTTGTGGGAAATGAATAAATATCATCTTCACTTTGATAAAAATAACAAAAATGAAAAAAATGATATAACTATGACCAATGGCACTATAACAGGAGATATGCCGGATGTCACATTACGATATGATGCTACAGGTCTTCCCGAAAATCATTTTGTCAACACCACTAAGCAGGCTGATGGTCAGGATCAATACAGTTTTATGGGATGGAGTACTGACAAAAATGCGTCCAAGCCTATTATAAATAGTTCATATTCAGAACCAGATCAATGGAAGAACTACCCCATCAGTACTCTGGTAGACTCTCTTGGGCTTACCGATTCCCCTGATTCAACCATTACTCTGTATGCAGTTTGGGATAAGGCTCCGGAAGTATCTTCTGTTCAAGATATTTATATCAGTAAGCAGGAGATTGAAAAGGGTATAACGCCTTCTTTATTAATGCGAAATCTCGTGATAAATGATTATGAAGATGGTATTATCAGGCCTTCCGATTCGGCTTCTTCTGACATAGAATATTTTCTGCCTGCCCTGGCTGGGAATAACTCAGGTAATATTATGGATCCTGGTTCATCCTCTTTTGCTGCTAAGGGAAATATACCCAAAAATGCTTTGGATACAGTCAGGCTCGTAAATTTTAGATCCAGCGATCTGAATATCTCCGGAGACAGAGGTGGTCTGTCACTGACCGCTCTTGCTGTAGACAAAGCTTATAACACTACCGTTATATCCTATATGATCCATATCTATGATGCCTCTCCTCTAGTTGCATCTGATGGTGGTTCGGAAGAATATGTCCGTTTTATAGATTCAGATAACATTAAAAAATCTGAAGATAACGGAGGTCTCAGTCTTCGTTCTATATGGAAGATCGATAATAACTATAAAAAATCAATAGAATCTGCCCTTTCAAGTAAATATAAATCAACCCGGTCTTTTTCTGCTGAGGACATTCAAAATGCAGCTATAGAAATCAAAGAAAATGGCTTAGGTCATTATGATAGTTTTGCCAAAAAGTTTATGTATTAAAGAAATAATAGAATAAAAAATTTCATTTTTAGACCTTTGTATACCAAAGTCCATACCATTAAAATACCCCTTTCACTGGTTGCCCAGTAAAAGGGGGTACGTATCAATTTAATGCATTCATGATATGGGCTTTTTTAATAACTATCCTTCACGTGGAAGCTTCGCTCATCCGGTATCGCCGTAATACTTTTTATATCCATATCCGTGATCTCTATATACCTTCCTGATCGGATCATAACGATCATCCTGTCCAGTTCTTCCTCTAATCCCTGGGCTTCCATCAAAACTGTGCCGTCATATTCATTCTCGACCCAGCCTGTTATACCAAGAGATTCTGCTGCCTTACAGGCATGATAACGAAAACCTACGCCTTGAACGTTACCATAAAATACATAGGATCTTCTGATCGTTCCCTCTCGCAATTTTTGAACCTTGCTTTCTTTTTTTCTTTCTATATTACCAAAAAATCTCAGCATTATTTTCCCGAACCGGTTTTAATTTATTTAATTAACTTATTTTTAATTTTAAAAAAAATAATGGCAATATTATTTTACTCAGTTCTATCGATACAGACCTCGTTGACTCCATCGTACTGTTCTACCTTGACGTTAACATTTTCGCTATGGGATGTAGGAATATTTTTACCGACATAATCTGCCTTAATCGGTAGCTCTCTGTGTCCGCGATCAACAAGCTCTGCCAATTGCAAGCTCTGAGGTCTACCATATGCAAAAACTGCTTCCATGGCTGCTCTCACAGTTCTGCCTGTATATAATACATCATCTACCAGTACGACCTTCTTGCCTTCTATTGAACAAGGGAATTTGCATCCTCTTTCCGCAGGATCATCAGATATTTCTGTGAGATCATCTCTATACAAAGTAATATCAACCGTTCCTATGGGAACATCAAAACCTTCAAATTTTTTAAGATTATCTGCCAGAATCTCTGCAAGAGGAACTCCTCTTCTCTCGATCCCTGCTAATATAACATCTTCACAACCATCGTTATGCTCTATTATCTCGTGGGCAATCCTCGCAAGAGTTCTCATCATGTGAGGCTCATCCAAAAGTACATTTTCCATGTCGTTCTCCTTGATCTTACAGTAAATTATTATATGTATCCGCATTTATTTCATTACATCGCATATTCATCTAATATTACATTTTATACATATAATATTAATTTTCTTTTTAGTCCTTTTATATACTTATACATAATATTTTACTGCTTTTCTAAATATTTTTATATAAATAAATATTTCATAATTCAGTCATTTAATGCCATGCCATATGACACTTTTTATCGTATAAACAAAGACTTATCCTTTAATATTAAAAACAGACCTATACATCTCTGGACTGGATTCCAATGCGTAGTTTCTTTGAATCTCAAGCTCCGCAGTTAAAAACTCAATATCTGTAGCTGCAGAACTGATAAGTCCCACCAGTTTATCTTTTTGGTTTTTGCCATATATATGTTTCGAAGCGATATATTCCTTGTTATGAACCGTTTCTTCAAATCCTGTAATAAGCATATTATTATAATATGCTCTTTTTACTGCTGATACGATCTCATTGCCGGAATTAATATCCATATAAAAATCGCACTTTTCAAAAAGCGAATCCAATGTCTTTTCCTTGATTCCCGGGAAAAGTGTAATATTATGGTGGCTTGACATTGACATAAGCTTTGAAGACATCTCCGTAAGTGCCGCAATATTAAAATGTATCTCTGGAAGTGTCTCTACTACATACTCCAAGCTCTCGATCTGGTCAGAGTTGGTACATATAAGCACTTCTTTTCTACCTTGATTGCTTCTGATATATGAATATACATATCCCAATTGTTTAGTGATTTTCGGATCTCCTCCAAGGCTGATAAGCTTGTTATAGGATTCTCTGTTTTGAACAAATATCCTTCCGGTACGAGTATCTGATCCAATCCGATTTCCTTCATTAATTTTCCTTTGAGCTCCACTATATATGATCTTCATATTTCCTGGGATCTCATCTCCTGTTGGCTCCTGCCAGAATAAAATATCATTTTGACCATAACTATTATCTTTTTCCCCTGTAACATTATCACCATCATCTGCATGTACTACGGAGATTCCATATAACTGATTCATCCTCTGCGATACAAAAAAAGGTATAGAAAGAGAATTGAACACAATCATGTCTTCTGGCTTGAATCCATTTTTTCTCAGGAAAAAACATACCAATTCTGTCTTGGACTTAAATATATGTATCTTACCATTTAAATCTACCAAAATATCCCTGGTCACATAATTTTCCACGATTACTTCTTTTCCATTTATGTCAAAAAAACTTCGGTCGACCTTCTCCCCCTTATTATTAAAAATTGTACGGGCAAAAAGTGCTCCAACGGAATTATAGTGGTCGCTATACCTGACTATACCTGTCTCGTCCACCCAATCCACGATTTTCACATGTCTCTTATTTAGAGGCTCCGTAAAATATATTCTGGCTCTTTCTTTATTTTTGTCATGAACTGCCCCGTTTGAATTGGTAGCAGATATCTCCCAATAATCGGGTACTTGTATTTCATTAAAGAATCTAGGGCGATCCAACGATACTTTATTTTTATTGTTTTTATTGTTTTTATTATCTTTATTATTTTTTTTCAGGAAATATTCAAGAACCGATTCAACTCCCTCGGGAAGGTACCCATCATCTTCGATCACTATTGTTCTGACTGGTACTTTGGAATTATAAAGTGATTCATGTAGTTTTCTGGCCTCCTCTGAAAATGTCTCACAGAGGAAAAATATATTTTTTCCCACTTTGCACCTCTTGATATTTATATTTATTTTTATTTTTTTAATATCTTTTGTTATTTCTTTTTTCTAATTATTAATATATTTATAAAAATATTTTTTTAGCCTTATTTCATATTACATAAAGAAGTATTTTCAGTTTTTTTCAATAAGTGCTTTCCACTTTTTCATCACCCTGTACGTCAGAAATTCCTCGGCTTTTTTATATGAAGTCCTGTGACATAATTTCATGTCATCCTGAGTAAACAGCCTGACTATGGCCTTTCGAAGTTCTTCAGTTTTACTATTTGCATCCATATCGTCATTTACAGGTATCAGATATCCGTTTCTTCCATCTTCGATAAATGTAGGGTTGCCATATCTCACATCAAATCCGATTATTGGTAGTCCAGAGCCTACAGCTTCCATCAATGTCAGTCCAAATCCTTCACTCATTGAACCGGATATATATGCATCATATTTTACATATATATCTGTCAGGTCATGCTGTCCCATCAATCGAATATACTTTTCAGCATTATTCTTGGCAATAAGCTCCTTAAGTGAGTTTTCGTTAGCGCCCTTACCATATATATCCAGCGTAATATCAGAAATGTCATATTTGGCTCTGACTACAGCCTCCACTATCCAATCGATATGCTTCTCATCTGCCAGACGAGATGCAGTAATTAATGAATGAGCTCTCCTATTTGAAATTAATTTGTCCGAGAAGATTTTATCAGAAGTCATTTTATCTGAGATCATTCTGTCATAAGTCCTTGCATCATAAGACATTCTATCAGAAGGCATTCCATAATAAGCCCTTTTATCATGATTAGTTCCATCATGAGGATGCTTCAATTCATCCAGACTTCCTACCGGGATCGTGATTATTTCCGGATGGGTTCCCATATATTTCTCAAACTGCTGCCTCATAAGCTTATTTTGAGCATCAGTTGCGGTTATATAAAAATCGATATGCTTACTTTGCGAAAATGAATATTCATAATAATTATTCCACAGAATATTTATTTCATCTGTGCTTCCTTCCGAGAAATGATCTGCGTGGATCATCATTCCAACCCTTGCATCTCTCACATTCTCCAGAATAGACTGCCCAACACCTGTAGTTCTATCTATAAGTACCACATCATTTTTTGTCAATGGAAGCTTTGATACCATGTATCCCACTAGTTCTTCTTTTGAATAAAGAATCTTATTCGGAAAACGAAATATGGGCTTATCATCATCATTGATCTCTTCATAAGCCACAGACCCATCCTCGTTAAAAAAACGTCTGTGATACATATGAGCCTTATTATCCAGTGGCGCATAGTATTCCGTGTATATCCTACAATATGTGAAATAGTCCTTTCTTACCAAGAAACCATCTGAGACATACTCTACTCTATGTACTCTGTCGGTTTTATTATCAACCAAAAAACAAGTATAGAAATTCCCGTTTCCCGGAAAAATATACTTCACCACGTTACCTTCTTTTTTTT
>JAKPAB010000321.1 GCA_029779695.1 Bacillota bacterium
TCATATATTGGTAGACGATACAGTCACCGATAAAGACAGAGACTCCCTAAGGAGAGTGCTTATCATGAATGAGAACCATACCATCCAGTTCCATGAAATCGGCGAATATGTTTTTGATGATTTCCCCCGTCTGGGTGAGGTCAAAGACTACATCACCAAGGCCACGTATTATCGACTTTTCATCACCCGGATATTATCAGACGATATAGACAAAGTACTTTATCTGGACGGCGACATCATCGTCCATCAGCCTCTCGATAACTTATGGAATATTGACATTACGGGATATGCCATAGGGTCCGTCACCGACGCCGCCGAAAAGATACAAGATTATGACAGGCTGGGCTATGCACCAGAATACGGATACTTCAATGCCGGAGTCTTGCTTATCAATCTCAAGTATTGGCGTGATCAGGATATGCTATCAGAATTTATAGACATCATCAAGCACCACAGCGACAGGATACGCCTTCACGATCAGGATGTGCTGAATATCGTCTTCCATAAGAACAAGAAGACGTTGCCCGTGAAATACAATCTCCAGGACAGATTCCTTTACAAGGAAGAATATCTTCAGATAGATAGGGCCAGATACCATCAAGAAATAGAAGAGGCGATCAGCAATCCCGTCATTGTCCATTACACGGATTCGTACAAGCCATGGCATAAGAACGCCAAGAACCCTTATATCTTTCTGTTTCTGAACCGCTTGGCTATGACCGAGTGGGCGGACTATAAGCGTAAGAACAAATATACCTACAACAGATACACTTATATGGTAGGTTCGCTTCTTCGCCGATTATCTGTTTTACCCAAATTAAGACCTGAAACCGTATACAGAGATTTTAATTAAAAAAATCTCGCCCGTTTTTCATTTTTTTAATTTATTATTAGTATCTTTGCATACATATTATGCACCTTGACCATATTCCGAACCTGGACAGGCGGAACAACCAAGCTATGCAGATACGGAGGCGAGACAGCCTCCAAAGACCTGTTAATCCCAATAGTTCAATACTTATTGGGAGATACCAAGAAATACTTTTCATAAAGTATACGCCACAACGTCACAGTAAGGCATAAACCGTTGAAAATAAGGATGATAACACTTGATGAAAGCGGTGATGAACGTCATAAAACCATACAGGAACGTCACATTTTTAGGCCTAAAAATGTTGCCAAAACGGTGGGGATGAAAAAATCTACGGTGGGGATGTACCATTTTTAGGCCTAAATATTGGTTGAAAGCGGTGAATTTGGAAAGTAAAAGCGGTCCTTTTGAAGAGAATCCGACCGATAAAGGAAATGAAAACACAGAAGAACAAAATAAATAACATCAGACATGAAATTTTTTAAATCTTTATCTCAAATCATAATAGATAGACTTCCTTTATTCGTTTTCTCTTGTATATTGTTATCTTTGCCAGCAGGTTTGAATCAAATGGATTCCGATGGCGGATGGCACTTCGCAAAGGCTCTATTTCTTTTTTCTCTTATTGAGTCCTTTTCTATTTCTGCCATCTTTTGTCTGATAGATAAATTCCTAAAGGGATTTTTCAAATGGCCATGCTTTATATTCTTATTGTTGTTGGCAGAAGTAGAATTGTTCGTATTCATACATTTTGGCACTCGCATGTCATCAATGATTATGTCTTTTGTCTTGCAGACAAATATACATGAGACTGGTGAGTTTATGAATACATTTGTTTATACAGGTGCTTCAATTCCTGTTATTATATCATTAATCATATTTATTGCATTATTCTATTGGCTTGACAAATTATGGAGAAAAAGAATAAAATATAAAAATGATAAAATACAAGAATTTAATGGTAGATATTATAAAATTGCCTGTCCGATATCAATAATAGTTTTTATTATTTCTTTATTATTGATCATTGATATATCAATATCTAAATCTGTTAAAATAATACCACCAGCATATACGACATTACAATCATATATCAACTCATTGAGCGCTGTAGGTAATCATTCTGAAGAAATTTCCAATATACGAGAAGCCATAAAGGAGGTACATATAGATTCATGTTCATATAAATCACCGAT
>JAKPAB010000328.1 GCA_029779695.1 Bacillota bacterium
TAGCATTTTTTAGATATGCATACGAAATTGCTGCACATATTGAATCAGTATCCGGGTTCTTGTGTCCGATTATCCACACTGATCTGCCATCGTTTTTCATTATAATTTCTTTCTATAAACTTTAAATCTGCATTATTAAAACCGTAATATTTAAACTGCAATATTTAAAAGCGGCAAACATATCTGCCGCTTTTTTTAGTCGTTGTATATTAATATATATCAATCACATAATCAATTACCTTTTCAAGCTATATCTTATCGCTTCAAAATGTAATCTTGATATCCTATATCAATCCCATCTGTAAAAGTACCATACATATAACAGCACCAAGATTGATAAATGTCATAATTATTAAAAATACGTTCTGACCTTTGATACCTCTGGTATTGCTCTCTATACTATCCTTGAGCTCTTCAGTATTATCCTTTTCTGAAACCAGATCCTGAATATTTCTATACACCTTGACATTCTCTGAATGAACCTTATCAGAAAGTTCATTCTTTATATCACTCAGACCATCATTCATATTCTTAAGCGTGTCCTGAACAGCTTTGGTCTGCTTGTTAGATATGTCTTCCGTTGCATCGACCTGACTCTGAATCTTGTCCTGCATGGTCTTCATAGATGTCTCAACATTTCTCATCAGATTATCTACTCTTGAGTTAACATTAGACACCAGCATATCTGCCTCATCCAATTGTCTGTCAAGAGATTCCTGAAGCTCGATATTTTTGGCTTCCTTGGCTCTTACAAGAGCCTCAAGTTCTTTTACTCTTCTCTCTCTTGCACTGATAAGCGTCTGAAGTTTTTTCGCTTTATCTCTAAAGGCATCGATCTGAAACAATAGCAAGTCTCCCCCGTTATCGTCCTTGGCAAATGCCTCAGGAGTTTCCTTCTCTATTTCCGAAGTCTGTTCTCCTTTAATGGTATCAATCATCATAACTCTCCCAAATTAAGTCGCACTAATATCTTATATTAGATTATTTTCTATCCTAGTTTAGCATTTATTGATTTTCGTGTCTATATAAAAAATCCGGCTCATAAAGAGCCGGATCCTTTTATTTAATTTATTAATCGGTTTGTTGATCACTCACCTTTATACATAGCTACAAGCTTCTGAAGATGTTCATAACGATCTCTTGAATCCTGCTCGGACTGAGCGAAGAGCTCAGCTGCCTTGGTAGGATTGATTTTCTTAAGTGCTGCATAACGGTTCTCACCTGCCAGGAATCCCTGATAGTCTCCGGTAGGAGTCTTGGAATCAAGAATAAATGCATCCTTTCCTTCTGCTGCAAGAGTAGGATCATATCTGAAGTTGAACCAATAACCAGACTCAACAGCAAGCTGCTCTTCTGTCATAGCCTTGGACATACCCTTCTTGATACCATGGTTGATACAAGGTGCATATGCAATGATAAGTGAAGGACCTGGATAAGCTTCTGCTTCTGCAATAGCCTTAACACACTGGTTCATATCAGCTCCCATAGAAATAGATGCAACATATACATAACCATAGCTCATTGCGATACCTGCAAGATCCTTCTTCTTGGTGCCCTTACCACCTGCAGCAAACTGAGCGATTGCTCCAAGAGGTGTCGACTTGGAAGACTGACCACCTGTATTTGAATATACTTCTGTATCGTAAACCATGATGTTGATGTCTTTGCCTGAAGCAAGTACATGATCAAGACCACCAAATCCGATATCATAAGCCCATCCGTCACCACCAAATACCCACTGTGACTTCTTGGCAAGATAATCCTTTTCATCAAGAATATCCTTAGACTTGGACTCGCTGTCTTTTTCAAGAGCTGCAACCAACTTATCTGTAGCTACTGCATTATCGATACCTACGTTGTATGTGTTCTTCCAATCAGCGATTGCAGATTTAAGATCAGCACTCTTGGTAGTTCCCTCAATATCTGTAAGTTCATCTGAAAGTCTATTACGGATAGCTCTCTGAGCAAGAAGCATACCATAACCAAACTCTGCAGCATCCTCAAACAGTGAGTTAGACCATGCAGGACCATGTCCCTTAGCATCAAATGTGTAAGGAGTGCTAGGTGAAGAGTTGCCCCAGATTGAAGAACATCCTGTTGCATTGGCGATATACATATGATCACCAAACAGCTGTGTAAGCAGCTTAGCATAAGGTGTCTCACCACAACCTGCACATGCTCCAGAGAATTCAAGAAGAGGTTTCTTGAATTGTGAACCCTTAACAGTTGCAATCTTATACTTCTGAACTGCTTCTTCCTTCTCAGGAAGTGATGTAGCATAGTCGAAGTACTTCTGATTGTCCTCTACTTCCTCGAAAGGATGAAGAGCAATGGCTTTTTCCTTGGCAGGACATACATTTACACAAGAACCACATCCTGTACAATCCATAACTGATATATCAATTGCGAACTTGTACTGAGGCATTCCTGTCATATCCTTCATCTGCATTCCTTCAGGAGCATTAGCAGCTTCCTCAGCTGTCATAGCTACAGGACGGATTGCTGCATGAGGACATACATATGCACAACGGTTACACTGGATACACTTCTCAGCATCCCAAACAGGAACGTCTGTTGCGACACCACGCTTCTCGAAAGCAGCTGTGCCTGAAGGAGTATCTCCATATGTATAATCCATAGTA
>JAKPAB010000338.1 GCA_029779695.1 Bacillota bacterium
ATCAGTCAGAAGTCTAAAAAGTTTGCGGAGGATATGGAGCACAAGGATTATCTGGGAGCTCTTATGAATCTTGGAATCCTTAGAAGTTCATTGGGTGACCTTGTGATATATGATAATTCATGCTGCTTTTATTGCAGAAAAGAAGTTACTGATATCATTTTGACAGAATTAAAAAGAGTGAGACATACACCGGTAATAGCATAGGTAATAGATTCGTTTCCACCGGAATTCCTGCCAGAGCTACAGGAAGAGTCAGGAACGATTCAGTCTATTAGAATGGACTCATGCATTGCCAGAATATTTCGTATGAGCAGGGAAGAGGCCAAGAGTCTAGTCCAGGGAGAAAAAGTAATCAGAAATGGCAGAATAGAGAATAATCCATCAATGGAATTAAAACCAGGAGATATGATATCAGCAAGAGGTTATGGGAAAGCGATTTACACAGGTGAAGAAGGAGAGACAAAAAAAGGCAGATTGAAAATAAACTGGAAGCGTTTCGTGTGAAAACCACGGGATGTGAACGAAAAGTTTACTTGATTTATATGGATAACATGCTGTAAATAGGGTAAAATCAGATACGATAATTTTTTAACAATCATTCCGGGTTTCCGGTAGAGGGAGATTTATGAAAGTCCTTGTTATTAATTGCGGGAGCTCATCACTGAAATTCAGATTGATCGAGACAGACAAAGAAGAGGTTATTGCTAAGGGCCTGTGTGAGAGAATCGGGTCGGAATCCGCTCATTTTGTATATGAACCGGCAGGTGGAGAAAAGAATGAAAAAGACACTCCGATCCCGGATCATGATGAAGCGGTCAGAATATTAATAGAGGCACTTACAGATACAAGAATTGGCGTTATCAAAGATGTAAGTGAAATAGAAGCGGTGGGACACAGAATCGTTCATGGTGGTGATAAGTTTGATCATGCAGAGTGTCTGACTCCGGAAGTGATCATGGATATAGAGGACTGCTGTGAGTTGGCACCGATTCATAATCCGGTTAACCTCATGGGCATAAGAGCATGTATGAAGGTTATGCCCCATACTCATATGGTCGGTGTATTTGATACAGCATTTCATCATTCATTGCCGGAAGAAGCATATCTCTACGGCATTCCTTATGAATATTATAAAAAGTACAAAATCAGAAGATATGGTTTCCATGGCATGAGCCATAAATATGTATCCAAGGAAACAGCCAAGATGTTGGGAGTACCTTATGATCAGTGCAAGACGATCGTGTGTCATCTGGGAAATGGAGCCAGCATAACTGCAGTGAAAAATGGTTATTCTGTTGATACATCCATGGGATATACACCTCTAGAGGGTATAATTATGGGTACCAGATGTGGAAGCATTGATCCTGAGATAATTCATATTATTACAGAAAAAGATGGCAAGACCCTTGGAGAGGTAATGAATATCCTGAATAATAAGTCAGGGGTCTATGGACTAAGTGATTACC
>JAKPAB010000339.1 GCA_029779695.1 Bacillota bacterium
ATGGGGGATTTCAAGATTAACGGACTTTTGGGGAATCGGTGCTGCAATTGAAAAAAGACTAGAAAAACTTGGGATCTATACCATTAAAGAATTGGCGACTTACAGTCCAGATTTATTAAAGAAAGAATTTGGTGTATATGGTGTTCAATTGTGGTATCACGCAAATGGAGTTGATGAAAGCAATGTTCATGTACCCTATAAGCCAAAATCGAAAGGACTTGGTAATTCTCAGGTTCTTCCAAGAGATTATGTTAAACAACAGGAGATTGAGCTAGTTCTGAGTGAAATGGCGGAGCAAGTTGCCATTCGTCTACGTTCCATTCGAAAAAAGACGACGACAGTTTCTATTAGTATCGGTTATTCGCGCTTTGAGGAGTCGACCTCATTCAGAGGACAAATGAAAACAGAGCCTACGAATCAGACAGAGGAACTACAAAAATATATCATCTCTCTCTTTCGAAAAAAATACAATGGTGGTGCCGTTCGAAGTATCTCTGTATTCTACTCATCATTTGTTGATGAAAACATAACTATACTCAGTCTCTTTGATGATCCTGAAGAAATATTGAAGAAAGAGAGACTACAGACCGCCATTGATGCAATACGCAGTCAATTTGGTTTTACCACGCTGCAAAAAGCCAATTCCTTAACAAGTGCATCGCGCAGTATTGCGAGAAGTAAATTGGTTGGCGGACATTCTGCTGGCGGTTTAGATGGATTAAAATGATCGATAGAAGTTATTTGCCTTACCAATCAGCAAGAGAGTATCAAGACCGAGGCATGCAAAAATGGATGGGATTCTTTTTATCTGAGCATACCAGTTCCTTGAACGAAGATAAATATAAAATAGAAGTATCATCACAGCTATCAAAGAGTGAAATTCTCACTTACGTGACTCAATTATATACTTCACAATCTCAAGGAATGTTTGTCATCCTTCGTAAAGGCAAAAGACAAGCTTTTCAAGGACGCATAACCGAATTAAGTTCAAAGGAAATAACAATAAAAACAGCCGAAAAATATGAGTTGCTTCAAATTTCTGAAATCATTGAAATGAGTTTAGTGGAGGTACTAGATGAATAGGAAAACTATATATGAAGACTTGATTCAGTTCGATTATTTCTCTGATTCCTATCTTCAGTTCGAGAAGGACTTTAATAAATACTATAAAGGGGTAGATCCCCTCACATTTCTTATTGATGATATATTACTGACAATGGCGATGAAACAGAAAAATTATTTTCGTTTGCACAAAAGTAAGGCTACTGACGGTCGTGACCATTATTTTATTTTTAAAGTGAAAACCATGAAGGAGAACCCTCGCATTAGGTTATATGAGTATCAGGAAATGAGGTTTTCGGTGAATGTCCCATTGAATAGGTAATATCTCGAACTATTTATTTCTAGTTCATAATTTATATTGACAATAGATTAAGAAAATGGTGAAAAAGTTATGACAAACATAAAAATACTTGAATGGAATATTAATCAACTCAAAAGAATTGATTCATGCGATTAATGATTGGATACGGTATTACAATAACGCACGCATTCAAACAAAATTAAACGGCCACTCACCGGTAGAATACCAACAAATGGCCGCTTAATCAGCTAAATTATTTTACTTTAACTTTTTGGGTACACCGCACAAATTGATGTCTACTCAGCACCTTTTTTTCGTATCCTACCTAAATCCTTTTCCTAAAACTCAAGCGTTTCTTGGACTGAG
>JAKPAB010000342.1 GCA_029779695.1 Bacillota bacterium
TATCAGTTGATATATAATATCGGAATAGAGATATTTATCAGGACGCTTATTCAACAGTCTTCCGGTTGTTTTGGCGACCCAATATACATATATGAGCTGAATGGAGACTATTCCTATGCTTTTTTCGGTTTCACCGGAAAATACTGAGAAACCCATTCCGAAGATCAATAGAATCACCATACAGAAAAGAGAATCGGCGGTCTGATCATAACCGGAATTTTTCATATATATATAAGTGACCACTGTCAATAGAACGGTATATGCGGTCACTCCGAATCCGCCTATGCCTGAGAATACGTGAAATCTAAAATATAAATATCCCAGGATCAATATCTCAATTGCAAATATTATGTCAGGGATCGTTGCCTTGATATTATTAATGGTAGGTTTGTTATCATTGATATTAATATTTATATCAATATTTGCATTAGTATTAGTATCCATAAGGGTTCTCCTCACTTGATCATTTTGCTGTCAGGGGTATCTTCGTAGGACAGAATATCCCCGGGCTGACAATCCAGCACTCGACATATTTCCTCTAAAGTTGAAAATCGGATTGCTTTTGCCTTGTTGTTTTTTAAAATGGATAAGTTCGCAGGAGTGATACCGACCTTTTCGGCCAGCTCTCCTGACGGCATTTTTCTCATTGCCATGACTACATCCAGGTTGACGATGATTTTTCCCATAGCATCCTCCTATATGGTGTAATCGTTTTCTTCTTTTATTATTACTGCTTCTTCAAAAGCATTTTTTACGACCCTTAGCATAAGGCCGATCAGGAAAATGGATATCACTATGAATATCAGCATCCTATATATGAAAAAGAATCCCAGTGCTATGCCGGAGGCTATGAAGCATCCCCAGGATAATCTGGATAACAGCTTGATATTTTCCCTTGTAAAAACCTCTTCTTTTCGGATATTTCGAAGTAGATGATCCAGTGTAAACAGAACGATAAATGCAGGAACTGCACACATATACATAAATATTCTCAGATACAGGATATTCTGATCTGACATTCCAAAGCTCTTGGAATATTCTCTTAAAATATCAGGAATAAATATTATGGTTACAATGGCACAAATAATAACTATCCTCGTGATTATAAGAGAGATCATTGCAGAGCGCTTATGCTTTTCTTTACGGGCATTTATATTCTCTTCGTTTAAAGTTTCGAATGTAGATGCTTCAGATGTAGATGCTTCAGATGTAGATGTTTCTGGATTAGATGTTTCTGGATTGGATTTTTCTGAAATAAAATTTTCTGGATTCATGATTTGTCCCTTCTTTATATATAATATTTAACATTTTATATGCTGTTATATGCTGAGATATGGTGCTATAGGGTGATATATCGTGTTATCTAGTGCTTTAGATTTTCGATGCGTATGTCCCGGCACCAGGCCTCTGATAATTATAATTATATGCATTGCGATTCGAATGTCAATAAAAATATATCGAAAAACAATAAATAAATATTGAATTACAAAACATGCCTTGAAAAACATACCAACTATTTGTATTATTATGTGAGGAAATAGTTAGAAAAAGATTATAGTTAGGAGCAAGAAATGAACAAAATAACATTTGACCAGATTGAAAAGTATAGAGAAGCCTATGAGTCAGACAGAACGGCTAGGACGATGAATGCAGCAATGGCTAAAACAGAACTTACAGATCTGGCATTTATTCCTATGAATGCTG
>JAKPAB010000012.1 GCA_029779695.1 Bacillota bacterium
GATGACAGGCGCCATTATCGACCGGCTACTTCATCACTGTCACTTGCTACTGTTTCCCGGCCAGAGCAACAGGATGCGCGAAGCTGTACTAAACACATAAAAAACTTACGGGAAAGTCACTGGGTTTACATAAAAATTCCCCACCGGTGCCTGGGGAAAAAATTTTGCAAAAGTGGGGAGATCTCACTTGCAAAAAACAGGTTAAGGAGTATCATTGGTCTTTTGATGCCTGCGTAGGTTATGCCAGACTCCATAAGCTGTTCTCTGATGAGGAGATTGTCTGTACCAAGACGCTTTATAACGAACTGTGGGCCGGAAATTTGCCGTTGGTACCGCACGATTTACCAGAAGCCTTGTCAAGGAAATCCAAGAAGAATAATGCTCGCAGGAACAAACGTGTTCTTGGAAGGAGTATTGATGAACGCCCTGAAATAGCAAACATTAAAGAGGAATACGGCCACTGGGAAATCGATACGGTTGTCGGGCACAAGGCTGGTCATGAATCTGTCGTACTCACGCTGGTTGAGAAGAAGAGCGATTATTATATAGCACTTAAAATTCCCGGCAAAGATGCGGCATCTGTAATGGCAGCCATGGAAACCCTAAGGGAAGAATACGGAGAAACAAAATTCAGTGAAATCTTTAAAACCATAACTGCAGACAACGGGAATGAATTTGAGAGGCTGTCTGAACTTGAGGCATGGGGAGTGAAGATATATTTTGCTCATCCATATTCATCCTGGGAAAGGGCCCAAAATGAACGTCATAACAGGATTTTCCGCAGATATCTACCCAAAGGAGTATCAATAGAGAGATATACTGCAGAACAGATCCTGTGGTTTGCTGATGAGATGAATGAACTTCCTCGTAAGCATCTTGGATACCGGACACCAACAGAACTATTTGATGAGTTTTTGGATCAGGTGTATTCGATTGCCAAAGTACAGGTAACTTAATTCTATTAGTGTTCAATTTGAAATTGCAATTTTAGATTCAATTTTAATTTATCATTTACTAAAAATATTTATCATTATATTTATTGATTTATAAATTTATATAGTAATATGATTTGATTATCTTACAAAGTACTAAACTTTATCGGCTTTGCAGGTACCCCAACTGCTGTACAGTCACTTGGTAAATCCTTTACCACAACTGCACCTGCCCCGACTATAGTGTTATTGCCAATTTCTATTCCCTGAATTATCTGACTTCCGGTTCCCATCTCTACACATTCTCCAAGAATAGTATTTCCGGATATATTAACACTTGGATATAAAGTAACAAAATTTTTAAGAACAGCATCATGTCCAACTGTACAGTCAAGATTAATAATATTATGAGAACCGATTACTATATCAACAGTTATAATTGTTCCTGCACAAATAATACTGCCTTCCCCTATTCTAACTCTATCCGAAATAATTACGCTTGGGTCTATAAGAGTGGCAAATTTTACTCCGTCCAATTTATTTACAACGTCTTTTCTGGTCTTAGATGCTCCGATTGAACATACTGCAAATACATCATTTTTATGTTCAAGTAACCATTCTGTTCCACCAAGTACAGGATAACTCCCAACAATACTTCCATGAAGCTTTTCGGCATCATCCACAAAACCAAGTATATTCCATGTTGGTTTTATTTGATTTATTCTTTCTGCCAACCATGCCACTTCTCTGCCAAATCCGCCTGCTCCTATAATAACCAAATTATTCATCGTAAATGTCACCTCATTTTTTCCCCACTATAAATACATAATTTGTAGTGGCACTTCCACCGATATTAAGCATCA
>JAKPAB010000030.1 GCA_029779695.1 Bacillota bacterium
TGGGAATAAAGGATTTCAAGGCAATTATGGGATTTCCTGAAAACTACCGAGTATTTATTCGGGGATTTGCTACTTGGGACCCTAAGACTTATCATTACTGGTTAAATAAAGCTAGGTATACCTTGAGCAAAGGGTCAGTATATGAAGTAGGATTATGGTTTAATAAATGTCTTTAGGAAGTTTATTTGTAAAAACTTTTTGAATAATAGATATATATAATATACTTCGTATATATATATCTATTATTATATAGCTCTATACTTATATATACTTCGTATATAAGTATACATTGTATTAGGATATAGGATATATACGAATAGGAAATATAAAAACATTTCGATTCACTACGTTCATCGAAAAGTAAGCTGGGTACCCAGCTTACTTAAGAAAAGATGTTACTATGTATAACTGAATTTTAAAACTTATTGTTATGAGAATGATAAATACTAAAGTACCGGTTAAGAAATCTAACTTAAAAGTAATCCTAGATTTTACTAAAGCCATATGTTTACAAGTACCGAGATTAAGATTTGAGATAATCGAAACTGAACATACTTATCAGTTTAAGTTTTATTTATTAAAATCTAAGATCTCACCGATTGAGAATTATTGGTTAAGGAAAAGAATCAAGAAGTTTATCAATGAAGAAGCTTAAGATTGCCTTAGTAGTTTTTTTACTAGGATTTACTATTTACCTTTGCTTCAGGAATTACAAACTGAATCAACAACTCAGTATGTTACCTGATAAAGAGATCATTCAACATACTGATACAATTTATTTGAGGAAAGATTTCCTGCCAATTTCCTACGATAATTTACTTAACCCAAGTAGAATCCTTCTCTACAATTCTCCGCATTCTTCGGTTAGCCAGGGTTTATGCAGTACCGATTCAGCAGAGATATCAGAGAAGGATTCTCTTGTTCAATTAGTAATCGATAAGAATCAACTTACATTGAGTTTCCTTAATCAAAACTCGGGAATTTATTCTAGTAGGTTATTCAATATCGACACTAATAACTACAAGTATTCTTGGTATAACGGAAAACTTACCACACAAGAAATTAAATCTAGAATAAGATTAGTTCCTTATGTTTATGGTAAGTACCGACCCTTTAACAATCTATGGGATTTGGGAACAGGAATTTCAATCGAGACTAAGAGATTTAATTACAAACTGGGGATAAACAGTTTTTATTACCCAAGATATTTCTCAGGTATCAAAACTGATTTAGAACTGGTAGTAACTTATAAATTTTAGATTTTATGGCAAAGAAGATACAGGAAACACCAACTAACCTTACAAGAGAAGAATTATCTAATCTATCTAGGGTTACAACGGATGTTTTCTTTTTCAGTCTTTTTTGTTATGTGATACATCCAGTGAGAGGAAAGGTTCGATTTGAATTATATCCGTATCAAAAAGCCGTACTATACCAATTTATACTCCAGAGATTCAATATCTTGTTAAAGTTCAGGCAAGCGGGTATTACAGAACTTATATCTATGTACTGCTTATGGCTGGCATCATATCATCCTAATAAGAAGATAAACATTATCTCCATTAAGGATACAACAGCTAAGAAGGTACTTAAGAAGATTAAGTTCATGTATAAGAATCTTCCATGGTATATGCAAACCCCGATCATTAACGGAAGAACTGGGGAATTTGGTTCTGCCTCTATGATTGAATTCGATAATGGTTCATTCATAGAATCCATCCCAACATCTTCAGAAGCCGGTCGTTCAGAATCTCTTTCTCTCCTGGTAATTGATGAGGCTGCAATCGTTCGGTGGGCTTCAGCTATTTGGGCAGCTGCCTTCCCTACGCTTTCCACCGGAGGTTCAGCCATCATCAATTCTACTCCATACGGTATGGGTAATTTTTACCATTCAACATGGGTAGATGCTATAGCTGGAGGTAATCCTTTCAATGCTATTCGATTATATTGGCAGATGCACCCAGAACGGGATCAATCTTGGTATGACCAGATGGCTTCTGCATTGGGTCCAAAAAGAACTGCACAAGAAATCGATGGAGACTTTCTTTCTTCAGGTAATACAGTATTTGATATGGCAGATATCAAGGCTATCGAAGATTGCTTAAGTGATTATCCAGTTTTAAAATATCGTTTCAATCGTCAGTATAGACAATTCAACGAACCAGATCCAAATAAACAGTACTTTATCGGTGCAGACGTTGCAACAGGTAGAGGCTCAGACTATTCTTCTTTCACTTGTATGGACAAGCTGGGAGAAGAACAAGTTGTGTATAAGGGAAGAATGGCAGTAGATAAATATGCTAGGTTACTGGGAGATACTGGGCAATTATTTAATTTTGCTGTTGTAGCTCCAGAATCTAACGACGTTGGTTTAGCAGTAACTTCTGCTCTTCAGTCAGAAGGATACCCTAACCTATATTACTATCAAAAGCTTCTGAAAAAGAAAGGTAAGTCCAGACCAGAGGTTGATAAATCTCCGGGTTGGTTAACTACCCAAAAGAATCGTTCAGTAATTATAGAGGGTCTAGAACAAGATATTCGAGAAGAGAATATCATTGTGAAGGATCCTTTCTTTGTTCAAGAAGCTCCTACCTTTATATATGATGGTTTGGGTAGACCCGTAGCCATGGGTAAACACAGAAATAATACTTCTGCTGTAGATGTGGATTTGGAAGGAGATGTTTATTCTGATGATGATATATTTGGTAAAGCAATTTGTAATCACATACGAAAAGGAAAAACTAATGTAATAATACAACCGAAATGAAAATTCTTAAGTTTTTTGGATTCGATAGAAGGAATCGATCTCCAATACAAGAAAACAAGGCTAATCCTCCAAGTAAAAAAGAGGAGGTACCTATTTCACCCGGTAGAGTATCGGAACCGGATGATGACCCAGGTAACTTCATTCATACATTGAAAGGCTTAACTCAGATGGTTACGCCTTCTTTTCGTGTTGAAGTGATTCAGCTTTTAAGGGATTTATATAAAGTGAATCCAGATGTTAATATAGCTTTACAGGATATGTTTAAGCTTGCTAATACTGGTCACAACATAACCTTCCCTAATAATACCGATAAAGAGGCTGATAAGATGAGAGATCATCTTTCTAAGGTATCCTCTAAATGGTCTAACTATACTGCTGGTATGGATGGTTTGGTAAACAAGATGATAGTTCAATTGATGATTAGTGGAGCTATCTCAGTAGAAGCTGTACCAAATGAAAAGTTAGAGGGTCTAGCTACTGTATTATTCCTCAAACCAGATAGGATAGTATTCAAAAGAGAGAATAATGGTGTATACAGTCCATATCAGAGGAACACTCTTTGGAATGGCTCAAATAAGCAAGATTATATCAAACTTAATACAGAGACCTATTGTTATGTGGGTATGTATAATGATACCGATGAACCTTACGGAATACCTCCTTTTATGGCATCATTGGACTCATTAAAGGGTCAGCATGATATGAAAACCAATTTTAAACATATCATGGAAATCTGTGGTATGGTTGGTTTTCTAGAGGCTTTGATGGAAAAACCACAACAGAAACCTAATGAAAATGTAGAAGCTTACACTAGAAGATTAAATAGGGAGCTAATACGTTTGAAACAGAATGTAAGGGAAGGTATGAAGGATGGAGTAGTAACTGGTTACATTGATGACCACCAGTTTAAACTTAACTCTACTTCAAAAGAGATGAGCAATATTGATAAACCCTGGAATATGAACCAGCAATCAGTTGCTAATGGTTTGGGAGTAAATGGCAACCTAATTGGAGTACAAGCTTCCATTGGAGAAGGAGCAACTGGTATTATGCTTTCTAAGCTTATAAGTCAGCTGAAGAATATCCAAATGATAGTTTCTTATGTTCTTAAGTTTATTTATGAACTAGAACTACGTCTGGCTGGCTTTGATTGTAAGGGAATATCCATTACTTGGGGATCATCCACTATCTCTGATGAGGTTAAAATCCAACAGGGTAGACAGTATAAGATTCAGAACCTTGACTTACTTTACAAGGCAGGTATCATTTCTCAATATCAATATGCTTGGGAAATGGGTTATGATTCTCCTTCAGAAGAAGAACCAAGAGTTTCATTGGAAGACCAATTTGCTAAGGGAGGTAATTCAGACCCACAAGAGGGTACTAAGAAGAAACAGAGACAGGACGATAAGAATCAATCCGCTCGTAGATCAAGAGATAAAAATAACCCGGCTCCTTCACGAGGAGATCAAAATACTAAATCAAGATGAGTAAACCGATTAATAAAAAGAACAGAGAACATTTGGATTCTTTAGTGATAGGTAGTGGTCATACTATAATGGCTGGGTATATCCCAACATCCATAGAACCACAAACCTTCTCGGAGAATTTTTATAAATGGGCTCAAACTTCTAAGGAGTCAGTCAGTCAATTTGGTTTTTGGGGAGGAGAAATAGATTATAATACCTATTATCCTGACTTGAAGCCAGAAGAACTTACTCCTAAAGATGAGGAGTTTATTGAACCAATGTTCAGATTATTATCTGCAACTATTGTGTCTAAGAACTGGAATCCTACCGATTTTAGTCAAAATGGAGTATTAAAAGCTTCTATGAGAATGCTCTTAGGACAAACAGTAAACTGTGACCATGAGACTAATATTGGTAATGCTATTGGAGCTGTATCACAAGTTATCTGGCAAGATGAATACAAGGATGGTTCTTTTGTTATTCCTGCAGGTATTAATGGTATATTAAAGATTGATGGTAAAGCAAATCCGAGAATTGCTAGAGGCATTCTTATGGATCCTCCATCTATCCATTCTAACTCAGTAACAGTACAGTTTAAGTGGGATAAGTCTCACCCAAATATGGAAGATAACGAATTCTACCAGAAACTGGGTACCTATGATTCTAAGGGAGTTATGGTACGAAGAATAGTTACTGAAGTAGTAAGATACTTAGAAACCTCTTTGGTATCTCATGGAGCTGATGCTTTTGCTCAGAAGATTGGGGATGATGGTAAAATCATTAATCCCAATTTTGCCAAGAGAACTTGGGCTTCATACGAAGAATATAGGGATGATAAGTCTAAACAGTATTTCTTCTATGATACGAAAACTGATCTAGCTTTGTTCAGTGAAAATAACGATACTTCCCAATCTTATGATGATAACCAAGGAAATCAAAATCCTAATAATAAAGATATGAATGAACTACAAAAATTTTTAGAAAGAATCTTTGGTAAAGATTGCCTTACTCTTGCCGAAGGTACAGAGATGAACGAGGAAACTGCATTTGCAGCCATTCAGGAATTGGTTAATTCTCGTAACACTCTTCAGACTACTGTGGATAACTTAACTACAGAAAAAACTTCTCTTACAGAACAGGTTACTAATCTGAATGCAGAAGTTGCAAATCTGAAGGAAATGGCTCAGGTAGGTAAAAACCACATTGCATCTCTCCGTGGAAATGCTGTTGCAACCTATAAAAAACTTATGGGTGACAAAGCTGATGAAACTATCGTTACAATGTTGAATGCCGAAACTACCGGCATGGTAACTTTGATCTCTCTTACTAAAGATTACCAAGCTCGATTGGAAGAAAAATTCCCAATGACCTGTGCTAAATGCGGTTCTCATGATGTAAGCCGTGCTTCTTCTGCAGCTGAGCCAGAAGATAAATCTGATAACAAAGCTACTGCTCAGAATTCCGAAAAGAGTACTGAAGAGATTCTGAAAGGTATCTATTCAAACAAATTAAAATAATCTCTAAAATAAGAAGAATATGAATACACATCCTACTACTAAGCTGGTAAATCAGGATCAACCGATGACTCTGTTTGGTGAAAAAACTCCCAGAGCGGTGATCTATAAGAGCGAATCTCACAAGTTGCATCAGGCTTTCTGTGTAAAAGAAAACAAAGTTATTCATCAGGGTATGCCGGTAGCTTTGGATACCGATGGTAATATCGAACCTTATATCCCGGGTGGAGATGGCAGCCAGGTTTATCTGGGTATAGCTGTAACTGACAACATTAACCCTGCTTATCAGGCTCAAAGAAATTTCCCCGTAGAAGTAACTGTAGCTGTAGAAGCTTTCATGGTTGTAAACTGGGTAGCTAAAGAGGCTATGGAATGTGGTTATGTAAAACCCACAGATACCCTGTTGATTGACCGTTTCATCACTGCTGAAACTTCAGACGATGAAACAAAATTCATTAGCATCGTACCGGCTGATGAAGCTAATGATATTATTCAAGTATTGGTACGCTAATCATTAACTGAACATTAAAAGAACAATGAATACAGAATTTGCACAATTGAAAATGGAAGACCTTAGAAAGGAACTTCCGGAAATGGTAAGAAGTTTGGAAGCATACCGTCAGGGTTCCAACAACACATTGCCTATTGAAGTTACTCTGGAAGAACTGGTACAGGGTAAATATGGTGTATCACAGGATGCCTTCTTTGAAAAGTTGGGCATTAATCCGAAGATTGATACAATGCAGAACATCTTCACTATGCCGCAACAGAATATCCGTTGGATTGTACCGGAAATCATCCGTGCTGCTATTACAACTGGTATGCGTCAGGCACCTTTCTATCCGAACATCATTGCTTCAGACCAATCAATTAATGGTTTGCAGGTAACTATGCCGATGGTAAATATGTCGGATGCTGCTCCTGCTAAGGTAAATGAAGCAGAAACAATTCCTTTGGGAGATGTAAGCTTCGGACAGAAATCAGTTTCTCTGTTCAAAATCGGTAAAGGATTTAAACTTACTGACGAAGTTAAAAACTACGTTTCAATCGATGTATTGGGAATCTATCTCCGTGACTTTGGTATTCAGTTGGGTTATGCTATGGATACTTTGGCAATGGATGTTTTGATGAACGGTAACAAAGCTGATGGTTCTGAATCTGCTCCGGTTATTGGTGTATATGAAACAACCAACGGTATTACTTATAAAGACTTGTTGCATATCTGGGTTCGTGCTGCTCGTATGGGCCGTAACTTTACTACTATGATTGGTGGTGAAGACCAGGCTATCGAGATGTTGAACTTGCCTGAATTTAAAGAACGTCACTCAGGAACTACAGAAGCTACACTGAATATCAAGTCTCCGGTTCCCAACAAGGCTGACTTCTATATTCACCCGGGAACTCCCGATCAGCAGTTGTTGATGGTAGATACCAGTGCTGCCTTGATTAAGCTTACTGCTAAACAGTTGATGCTTGAATCAGAAAGAATCGTATCTAATCAGACTGAAGCTGTATATGCTTCTCTGACTACAGGTTTCTCTAAGATGTACCAGGATGCTGTTCTTCTGTTGGCAGCTAACAAGAAATTCTCTGAAGCTGGATTCCCGAGCTTCATGAACATTGACCCATACCTATTGGTTAACTTAGAATAATATCCGGGATTTCTTCATTGTATTTTTGTCTAATTTCTCCCCGAACAGTTTCAATCCATTCTGTTCGGGGTTTTATATTATAACCTAAAAAAAATAAAAGATTATGGCTACTACTTATATTGTAACAGTTGGAACTAATGCCTACAGTTTTAACGACCAGGTAACAGGTATTTCAATTGCAAAAGGCGAAGAGAGAGAACTTACTGCCCGTCAGTACAGAACAAAACGTATTCAGAAAGCTTTAGTTTCTGGCCACTTGGTTTTAGTTCCGGATAAGAACAAAACTGCCAAGTATACTGCTGAGGATATCGAAAAGCTTGACAAGAAGCTATCTGCTCAGTTTGCAAAGGGTATGGAAATCAGTAAGATTGCCAAAGCTTATTCACTTGAAGAAGCTAAGCTGATTGCTAAGAAACATGAAATCGAAGCTGATCCGAAAGATACCGTAAAAGATATCCTTGAAGTTTTACTTGAAGATTTCGAAGAAAACAAAGAATAAACAAATCCGAATATAAATGAAAAAGAATCTAGACTTCACATATGTAACATCAGGTCTGGAAGTTTCATTTAGAGTATTAACCAAAGTCCCGGCCAAATCCATTTTTGACTGGGACTTTGGCGATGATAAGGGAGAGGTTTTCAATGGTGGAAGACATCAATCTTACTCTTATGAGAAGTCTGGATTTTATGATGTAACACTACATGTCACTAATTCTGATGGATTAGATTTGACTTGTACTCGAACCGTAGTTGTATGTAATTATGGGCATACTACTCTTCAGGATACCATCTACAATTTAATAGATAGGTATATTCCCAAAGAATTGCATGAGAGTATGACCATAGAAGATAAAACTGCATACATAACTAAATGGCAATTATATATCTTCCCACTAGTAAACCATGTTATACCACCAGATAAATATAATGATGAATTATGGTATGAGGGACTAGAAAACCAATTAATTATGGAATTGGCAGTATGGGATTATCTCAATATACAAATACAAAATATACTGTTGGTTGCAGGAAATAGTTTTAGAGAAATTATCTCCACTGAATCTCATGGACCAGACCAAGATGGTGATTCACCTGGAGAACATGCTAGAGGAGATAGGATAAAACAAATTACTACGGGTCCTACTGAGGTACAGTATTAGGATAAGATATCCGAAAGTATATCTAGCTTATGGAGTACTTATTCAAAGATGATTCAACCTGGAGGGTATATGGATGAACTAAGAAAGAATCTATGTATGCTGGCATCTAGGTTAGAGATATACTTACCATTCTGTGATCAAATTGAACGGTTAGTAGTACCAAAAGTAGTAAATCATCGAAAACCAACTCCTTTGGGAGGACCTAATCCAACAGCCCCCCTCAATAAAGCAAGTAAACCTTCGTTAACCATAATAGATAAGAAATCATGACAAAAGAACCTTGGAGAATGGTTAAGAACCATTCTTGGAATAGGTATAAAAAGATTATCACTGATTTCTTAGACTGGGATGCTGGAAGACAAACAATTACTTGGGCTAAACATGTTAATCAATATCTAAATCATGCTGAGGATGATAGCCCAAGATATTATAATATTCCCATAGAAGCTTTATGCTATTACAATGCTTTTAGGAATTGGCCTATTAATAAGGCTACTGTTTCTGGAGAATTAGATGATGAGAACCTTTCTATACTTATTTCAAAGAATTACATAGAACAAATCGGATATCTCAATCAGGAAGGTTATTGGAACTTTAACTGGTCTGAGGATAGATTTGTTATCAATGGGATAGTATATAAACCTTCTGGAGATACTCAAGTATCTCAGGCTAAAGATGAAGCTTTGGTATTCTTGGTAATCCTCAAAAGGGATAGAGATACTAAAATCAAATTCGTAGAACAAAATCCATAAAGATATGAAAATGTTAATGTTACGTTTCACCAAGCTTAACAATGTAGAAGGCGATTGGTGGGACAGTAATCTTATAATCTTGAATGGACCTTCTGGAGTTCACATAGAAATGCCTGGTACTGGTAATTCGGCTACTACCATGCAATCTATGACTGGTATGAAGTTCGTATCAAATTACCAAGATTACTTTGGAGAGGTATGGGATAAAGATATACCTCATATAGGCTTTGGCCAAGTTATTAAGTTCAGAGTTAGGAAATTACCTGATTATGCCGTAGTAGTTGGGGATATAGAGGATGGAGGAGATGTTGACCCAGATAATCCAGATGATATCCCAAATGCTTTTGCTGGTAAAGAAAAAGAATACTTCCGTGGTAATAACTCAGAACTGTTATTGGGAAAGAATAAAGTAACACCTTAAAATATATACATATGTACGTTAGTAAATACTACACTTGCGAAGAGATTGACCAACGGCTATTACAGGGTTATTATGATGACTCTTTGGCTCATGGTTTTGTTGGAACTCTTAAAGAGTTCTGGGCATTCTTCTTATCAATTGCAAACAAGGTAGATAAGAAAGAAGGTTGGGATTTGTCAGAAAATAACTTCTCTGATGAATTGCTAGAAAAACTGAATGGAATTGAGGAACATGCTAACTACGTTACTAAAGTTTCTCAACTAGAAAACGATTTGAAATATCAGACTCAAGAACAAGTTGAGAAATATATACATGACTTAGTAGATGGTGCTGATGATGCTTTGGATACATTAAAGGAATTGGCTGAAGCATTAAACAATGACCCAAACTTTGCTACCAATATCACTAACCGATTAACTGAATTACGTACTCAATTAGAAGCTGAGGTAACTAGAGCTAAGAACCGTGAAAACGAATTAGCTTCTCAGATTAAGATTGTGAACGATAACTTGGTTAACTCGGTTAATACGTTGAATGCAACTATCATTAAAGTAGTACAAGATATTACTAGGATGATAGAAGCAATCAATGCTCGTATTCAAAAGGTAGAAGACCGGGTTGGTGATTTGGAAGTAGAAACTGACAATAACTTAACTGAAGCTAAAGAATATGCTAAGGAATTGGTAGATAAGGAAGCTGCTGAACGTAGAGCTGCTGATGAGAAACTGACCGAGGCTGTTCATAAGGTACAGTTAGACCATACTAGGGATATTGCCGACTTAAATAATAAGATTCTAACCGAGGCTTCAGAAAGAGCAAATGCAGATGTAGCATTAGAATCTAAACTGAACACCGAAATCAGTGATCGTAAAACTGCAGACCAAGAACTTGAATCCAAGATTAATGCTGAAGCTGCAGCTCGTACTGCTCAGGATGAAGTATTACACCAACAGATTGTAAAGGAAACTTCTGACCGTCAGAATGCAGATAATGGTTTACAGCAGAACATTACTCAAGAAGCTCAGAACCGTCAGAATGCAGATACTGTACTTCAGAACAATATTGATAACGAGAAAGAAACTCGAATTGCTCAAGATGAAATCCTTGACCATAAGATTGAGGATTTGAAAACTCAGGCCGGTACAGATAAAACCGAATTGCTTGAAAAACTAGAGCAAGAAAAACAAGAACGTATTGCTGCCGATAAAGACTTAGATAATCGTAAGGTAGATAAAAGAGAAGGCTATTCTCTTACTAAAAACGACTTTACCGATATTCTCAAGGCTAAATTGGATGGCATTGAAGAACATGCTAATTATATCACAAAAGTATCTCAGCTTATCAATGATGCTGGTTATCAAACTGAAGCAGATCTTCAGGCAGCTATTGAAAAGATTATTGGGGAAGCTCCAGAGGTTCTTGATACTTTGAAGGAGATTGCAGATGCTTTGGGTAATGACCCAAACTTTGCAACTACAATTACCAAGAAATTGGCTGCTATTACCGAACAGTTGAATCAAGAAATTACTAATCGTACAGAAGCTGATGCCCAGGTACAGGCTAATGTAGATAAGGAAGTTTCTGACCGTAAGGAAGCTGATACTGCTCTTGAGGCTAAGTTGAAAGAATACGTTGATAACGAAGTAGATAAAATTACTGGTAACACTGACGGTATTCAAGCTAGTCTGAATAAGGAAATCCAAGACAGAAAAGATGACGATGCTGCATTACAAGCTGCTATCACTAAGGAAGAAACGGATCGTAAGGCTGCTGATGCTGCATTAGATACTCGAGTAACTGCTAATGCTACCAAGATACAAGAATTGGCTTTATCTATTCAGGATGCGGTAAATACCGTTAAAAATGAACTTCAGGCTAAGATAGATGCTTTGCAAACAGAAGT